>NZ_JARJDD010000099.1:0-498 GCF_029269935.1 Gordonia sp. N1V | reverse complement strand
CCAGAACCGGATCGGTGGTGGCGCGGGATCCGTAGTCCAGGACGATCTCTTCGAACGTCATCTCCTCGTTGTCACCGGACTCGTCACCGGTGTCGACGCTGTCGCTGTCGGTGGTGTCGATGTCCTCGCCACGCTGGGCGGCGCGCGCCATGATCGAGGCCCGATTCGTGGACAGTTCACCGTTCAAATACGCAGCGCGGATCAGTGGGAGTTCTTTGAGGAGGTCCGCCAGCGCTATCCAGCTGCCGGCGACCGACACCCCTGGCTGATCCCACCCGCCAGCATCGACCCGAAACGCCGACCAATACCGTCCTACCACCGACGCACCATGCGACTCGACGACGTAGCAGCCTGACCCACCCTGCCCCACAACCTGATTCCCCGCACCCGGCACGGCCGGGACCGCATCTGTTGTTTGAGAACTCCATAGAGAATTCCCCACGCCCGATGGTCGAGGTGCGCGTGCCACCGTGACCCGGAATGACTTCGGCACAAGGG
>NZ_JARJDD010000098.1:0-504 GCF_029269935.1 Gordonia sp. N1V | reverse complement strand
CGGGGACCTCGGGTTCGACAACCGGCTCCACCAACTCAACGTCGGGAGCGTCGGCATCGACAGGTTCCGGAAGCAATTCGTCCCACGCTGCGGCATCCTCAGCATCAGCGGGTGTCTCCGCCGACTCATCACGGGCAGCACCGCCTTTCGCGCAATTCCCCTGTCCGCATTCGCAGTCGAGGTGCGCTCCAGGGACGCCGGTGATCTCCCCGAGGGCGATCACGCGCAGCGATCCCACGCGGCGGGGGTGACGCCCATAGAAAGGTCAGGAGAGCCACACACTGGCGATGTAGACTGGAGCCATACGCCGATCAGCCACTGGGGAGGGGTCCATGATCGAATCCACTGAAGCTCTCGACGCTGGAACTGTCGACGCCGAAGCGGTTTTCGCCGACATCGTCAGCCGACTCAGCGGCCTGCAGTGGAACCCGCAGATGACCGGACCGCAGGCCTTCGGCGCGATGAAGCAAGTCCTGTTGTTGCGGAACCTGGTTGATCATCACG
>NZ_JARJDD010000097.1:0-533 GCF_029269935.1 Gordonia sp. N1V | reverse complement strand
TCGGTCCGCGGGAGCAGTTGTTGACTTCGGAGCAGCCGGTGGTCAAGCAGTTCCTCTCCGGTGATCGGTTCGGTCCGATCGGTATGTCGGAGGAGAAGGACGAGGCGGTCCAGAAGCAGGAAGAGGCGATGCAGGCCGCGGGTATCGGTGGTGGCGGTACCAAGGACGACTTCTCGGAGATCATCCCGCAGGTGCAGCCCAATCCGGGTATGCCCGAACGCAAGGCTGTCGCCCGCCACCGCGAACGCGTCCTGGAACTGCTGCCCTCTTGCCAACCCGACAAACCCGGCATACACTCGAACACAACAACACACAAACACATGTTCGCTAGCGCCGGGGGGTGACAATCATGGTCGACACCGCACTGCCGGACGTGTCGGGGTTGTCGACCACCCAGAAACTCGCCCTCGCCCACCGCTTGGTTGATGCGCTGGCGTCGGATGATTTGACCGGCCTGTCCAACGATGACCTGGTGTCGGTCGCTCAATCCACCGAACAGTTGATCACCCGGGTCACCGTTCAGGGGGATCGGC
>NZ_JARJDD010000096.1:0-554 GCF_029269935.1 Gordonia sp. N1V | reverse complement strand
AAAAAATCAAAGTATTTGCAGAGCTGGCAATTATTCGAGAACAACTAAATGAACTACTAAAACGCTATGATAGTTAAATTCCTAAAAAACAAAGGCAATGGGAGTGCTAGAGCTACCATGAACTATCTTTTGGCTAAAGATAGGGATAGAGAACAGGCTAAAGTATTACAAGGCGACCCTGACCTAACAGAACGCCTAGCGGACAACCTTCACCAATTCAAAAACCGATACACCGTAGGCGTACTATCGTTTGAAGAAAAAGACCTAGACGACAATCACCGACGACGGACGACTGGAAATCTCGGCGAACCTCGACATCATCGCCGGGGAGAAAACACGCACCCTGATGGAAACCTTGTCGGCGCCCAAACCTCAACCCGACGGATCCCCCGATCCCCGGACACCCGAACAGATCTGCGCGGCCGCATTCGAAACGATCGTGGAGTTGGCAGCACAAGGATTAGCAGACACCACGTTCTCGGCCAAACCGACCAACGGGCTGTTGTGGACCTGGTCGGCGGACAACCCGGCACTCGGTGGGGATTTGCAGAACA
>NZ_JARJDD010000095.1:0-560 GCF_029269935.1 Gordonia sp. N1V | reverse complement strand
CGTCAACATCTTTGACGTCGAGAGTTGTGGTGGTGTCGATCATGGGCCCCTCCCCGGTGGCTGATCGGTGTGATGGGTCCAGTGTACATCGCCAGTGTGTTCGACGCAAGAGGGTATTTTGATCAATTCTGCTTGTGGACAACGTGTTTCGGTGCTGATTTTCTGTCGGAGGGGTGTGGTAAGGGGCCCGGGTTTCGTGTGTCTTGCTTTCGATGTGGTTGGGAGGCTTGTTGTCTCACCGTCTCGAGGCTCGCCGCACGCGGCTCGCACCTCGACCATCCCACCGCATCCTCCACCACAAACCCCAACACCGGACTCACCGCCACAAACGCCGCGACCCGGTCCACCGCCGACGCGCCATCAGCCACCACAATCGGCCGACCACACACCACCGACGGCTCCGGCACGTCCCCGAACATGTCAATCGCCCGTGCCTTCACCTCACGCGCTGTCGCCATCGACGCCTCAAAATCCGCAGCCACATCACCACACACCACATGCACCACTGTGGTTACCCCCGTTTGCCGGACATCGGTTAAGCGGCTTCGGTAGCCGCCTGG
>NZ_JARJDD010000094.1:0-590 GCF_029269935.1 Gordonia sp. N1V | reverse complement strand
GTCGGCGAGCGGGGTCTCGAGGCCTCGTCGCTGGCGCTCCTCGGCACCTCGACCATCGGAAAGAGCGACGGCCGCCTCCTGACCGACGCTCGCCCCTTCCCCCCCGATGGTCGAGGTGCGAGCCGCGTGCGGCGAGCCTCAAGACCATGGTGAGATGACAAGTATCGCAACCACATCCACTACCCGCTCGACGCGCCGGAGAATAGTTGTCCACAAATTCTGTCGAGCTGACGTTAGCCGGACCGGTTTTGTCGGTACCCCTTCGTACACTTGTTCTCATCAAGTCCGATCGGCTCCGAGAGGAGTTCGGTAGGGGAGAGGAAACCGGGTAGACGTTGACCGCCCCTGAGAAATCGTTCCGGGCACAGTCATGTGCCAGTACGAGGACCCGGGGTTGCCGGATGCGGATCTGGCCGCCAACCGACAGGGTTGCGGACGGGAGAAGTGCCTGGTACTCTGGAAGAGTTGCTCCGGAAGGGGTTAACACTTCAGAAACAGAACAAGCTCATCGATGTTCGCCCTGTGGGGTGGTGTGGGTGGGTGTGTGTTCTTTGAGAACTCGATAGTGTATTGGTGGATTGTTTGATGCC
>NZ_JARJDD010000093.1:0-302 GCF_029269935.1 Gordonia sp. N1V | reverse complement strand
GGTACCCCGTTGGGATCGAGCATGATTTTCGTGATCGTGGTGTCACACGACAACAGTTTCGCGGTGGCTTCGCTGATGGCACCCATGTTCTGCAAGTTCCCACCGAGTGCCGGGTTGTCCGCCGACCAGGTCCACAACAGGCCGTTGGTCGGTTTCGCCGAGAACGTGGTGTCCGCCAAACCTTGTGCCGCCAACTCCACAATCGTCTCGAACGCGGCAGCACAGATCTGTTCGGGTGTCCGAGGACCCGGGGACCCATCGGGCTGAGGTTTCGGCGCCGACAAGGTTTCCATCAAAGTACG
>NZ_JARJDD010000092.1:0-306 GCF_029269935.1 Gordonia sp. N1V | reverse complement strand
TGATTTTGGTGATGGTGGTGTCACACGACAACAGTTTGGCGGTGGCTTCGGTGATGGCACCCATGTTCTGCAAATCCCCACCGAGTGCCGGGTTGTCCGCTGACCAGGTCCACAACAGGCCGTTGGTCGGTTTCGACGAGAAGGTGGTGTCCGCTAATCCTTGTGCCGCCAACTCCACGATCGTTTCGAACGCGGCCGCGCAGATCTGTTCGGGTGTCCGCGGATCGGGGGAGCCGTCGGGTTGAGGTTTGGGCGCCGACAAGGTTTCCATCAAAGTACGTGTTTTCTCGCCGGCGATGATGTCGA
>NZ_JARJDD010000091.1:0-308 GCF_029269935.1 Gordonia sp. N1V | reverse complement strand
TCGACCGACACCCCTGGCTGATCCCACCCGCCAGCATCGACCCGAAACGACGACCAGTGCCGTCGTATCACCGCCGGACCATGCGACTCGACGACGCAGCAGCCTGACCCACGCTGCCCCACAACCTGATTCCCCGCACCCGGCCTGGCCGGGACCGCATCTGTTGTTTGAGAACTCCATAGTGATAGTCCCCTCCCGATGGTCGAGGTGTCGTGCCCGTGGCTCAGATACCCATCGGCACAACAGGTCTCGCGGCTCGTCGCTGGCGCTCCTCGGCACCTCGACCACCGGGCGGGAAGGGCCCGTCC
>NZ_JARJDD010000090.1:0-328 GCF_029269935.1 Gordonia sp. N1V | reverse complement strand
CCCCGCGCGAGCGGAGCGAGCCGGAGCGTCTCGAGACCACCGCACACACCCGCTGGAACCCGAAACCAGCCCTGACACACGCGGTCTCGAGGCTCCTCGCCTATCGGCTCGTCACACCTCGACCACCGGAAAAGGCGCCCACCTACGCATATAACTTCCACCACAGCGGACCACCGACCCCAAAAATCGCTGATTTCAGCCCGATTAGGTGGAAACTGTATTCCCCCCGATGGTCGAGCAACCGCTTTTCCCGACTACCGAGGAGCCCCTTCCCCCCGATGGTCGAGGAGCCCCGCGCGAGCGCAGCGAGCCGGAGCGTCTCGAGACC
>NZ_JARJDD010000009.1:0-217304 GCF_029269935.1 Gordonia sp. N1V | reverse complement strand
TTCCCATCCGATGGTCGAGGTGCCGAGGAGCGCCAGCGACGAGCCTCGAGACCCCGCTCGCCGAGCATTGTCCGCACCACCGGAGGAAAGCGCGGCGCGCTACTCCCGCAGGACCGCTTCGAAGGCGATGCGGTCGCCGCGGTAGAGGGAACGGACCTTTTCGATCGGGCGGCCGTCGGAGTCGAGAGATCGCCTGTGCAACAGGATCATCGGCATGGACGTCGTGGTTTCGAGGAGCGCCGCCTCGCGAGGAGAGGCGAGCGCCGTCTCGATCCGTTCGTGGGCGGATGCGAACTCGACGCCTGTCGCACGGACTGCCGCGTAGAGAGAGGTGGCGGGATCAAAGGTGGTCAAGAAGTCGCCGAAGCGATCGACGGGCAGATAGGTGATCTCGAGGCCGAGTTTCGCTCCGTCCGCAAGCAATACACGTTCGAGGTGCAGCACGCGCGAGCCTGGGGGCAATTGGAGGTCATCACAAAGGGCGTCGTCGGCATCAACCTCGATGAACTGCACCAGATCTCGACTCGGAGTCCGCCCGTGCTTCTTCGCGCCCTCGGTGTAGGACTGCAATGACAACGGCTGCACCAACTTCGGAGCCGACACGACGGTGCCACGACCGCGCCGCGCGATCCGCCCCTCGACGAGCAGATCATGCAGGGCTTGTCGGACGGTCTCGCGTGCAACGGCGAACTCCTCGGCGAGCGCGCGCTCGGCCGGCACCGGATCACCCTCTTCGAGGCCGGCGAGCTTCTCCTCCAGTCCGGTGCGCACCTGGTAGTACTTAGGAGTCTCGCGCACCGAGCGCCTCCTGCGTCGCCACTGCTCGTTCGGCGACCGATCCGGCGATACGACACAGTTCGTCGACGCTGATCGCCTGCGCACCAATAACTTTCGCCGCATCGTCGAATCGGCGGAGCCGTACCGCATCCGACCACCAGCGGTGGTCCGTCCACTCGATCCCGACGTCGCCTGCGCCGCCCTGATGCTCCAAGGAGTCAACGGATGTATCACTGAGCGACTCCGCATAGCCCGGTTCGGTCGCGGCCAGATGACGTTTGGCCGCCACGTGCGCGCCGGCCAGCCACGCCACCCGCTCGCCGAATCGTGGTGCCAACCACGCACATGCGGCGCGGTCGTGATGAGCATGGTCATCGATCAGCGGACTGTGCCCGATGTCGTGGAGCGCCGCGGCGAGCACAAGTTCGTCGTCTGCACCGTTGACCTGCGCCTGCCACGCGGCTTGCGTCGCATGCTCGAACTCGTCGACGGCGAGCTCGTCGTAGACACCGTGGAGCGAGTCGAGCAGGGCGGTCACCTCGGCGACGATCTCTGCTGGTGAAGTCATGCCCGCAAGCATACCGGGTTCGGTCTAGACCAAAAGTTAACCGAACGTTTTCCTGGCAGACCTTCTTTGGTCTAGACCAAACGGTGATGATGGTGGAGCACACGCCCCGATCGCAACTGTCCAGACCAGGAGCACCCATGCGAGTTCGACACCTCACCCGCGCCGTTGCAGTCGCCGCTGCAGCGGCCGCCCTCACGCTGACCGCCGCGTGCGGCGGCACCGGCACCCAGTCGTCGTCGGGCGCCACGACGCTCACCGTGTACAGCGCCGACGGCCTCGGCAGCTGGTACAAGAGCCAGTTCGCGGCGTATCAGAAGCAGACCGGCGTCGCCGTCAACGTCGTGGAAGCCGGCTCCGGCGAGGTGGTTTCGCGCGTCCAGAAGGAGCAGTCCAACCCGCAGGCGGACCTGCTGGTCACACTGCCGCCGTTCATCCAGCGCGCCGACGCCGACAAACTCCTGCAGTCCTCCGGCGTGCAGGATGCCGCGATCGCACAGGGCAACAATGCCGCCGACGGCAACTATGTCGCCATCGTCGACAACACGCTGAGCTTCATCGCCAACCCCTCCGCCCAGCCCGCACCGCGCACGTGGGATGACCTGCTTGCATCGCAGTACAAGGGCAAGATCCAGTACTCCACACCAGGACAGGCCGGCGACGGAACCGCGGTACTCCTGCTGTTGCAGCACCTGATGGGCAACCAGCAGGCCCTCGACTACCTCGCCAAACTCCAGACCAACAATGTCGGTCCGTCCAGCTCGACCGGCAAGCTGCAGCCCAAGGTCAGCAACGGAGAACTGTTGGTGGCCAACGGCGATGTGCAGATGAATCTCGCCTCCATCCGCGACGACGGCTCGAAGTTCTCCCTGTTCTTCCCGGCCATGCCCGACGGCACCCGCACCACCGTCTCGCTCCCCTACTTCGCCGGTGTCACCAAGGGTGCACCGCATGCGGAAGAGGCCAAGAAACTACTCGCCTACCTGGTCAGCAAGGACGTGCAGAACACCGTCGCCACCGACGCGCTGGGTATCCCGGTCCGCACCGACGTGACCGCACCGAACGGCCCCGACAGCCCCGTCGCGGCCATCAAGGGTGTCACCGTGTGGCGGCCCGATTGGAATGCGGTGCTCAGTACTCTCGACGCCGACGTCGCCGCCTACCAGAAGGCCACCAAGAACTGACATGAGCGACAACCCGATCCGCCGCTCGGCACTTGCCGGCCGCGCCACCGACACCGACACCGATGCCACGACAGCCGTCAAGGCACCCGACAGCATCGTGTTCAATCGTGTGTCGGTCACCTATGGCCGCGGCAAGAAGTCGACCGATGCACTCCGCGATTTCACCCTTCGGGCTCGGCGTGGCGAGACCATAGCGCTCCTCGGTCCGAGCGGTTCCGGCAAGTCCACGGCGCTCAAGGCGCTGGCGGGCTTCGTCCGGCCGAGCGCGGGTCAGGTCTTCCTCAACGGCGACGACATCACCGATCTACCGCCCGCCAAACGCGGCATCGGCGTGGTCGTCCAGTCCTACGCGCTGTTCCCGCACATGCGGGTCGCCGACAACGTCGCATTCGGGCTGAAGGCACGACGCCTGCCGCGCAAGGTCATTGCCGAACGCGTCGAGGAATCGCTGTCGATGGTCGCGATGGGCGAGTACGCCTCCCGGCTCCCCCGCGAGTTGTCCGGTGGCCAGCAGCAGCGCGTCGCGATCGCCCGTGCCCTGGCCATCCGGCCCGAGGTCCTGCTGCTCGACGAGCCGCTCGCCGCCCTTGATGCCGCATTGCGGTCGTCGATGGTCGTCGAGTTGCAGCACCTTCGGGATGCGTTGCCCGACACCACGATGCTCTACGTCACCCATGATCAGACCGAGGCGCTCGCACTGGCCGACCGAATCGGCGTCATGCGGGACGCGAGCCTGGTGGATCTGGGCACCGCCGACGAGTTGTGGTCGCGGCCACCAACCGATTTCACTGCCGGATTCCTCGGCGGCGCCAACCTCATCCCGTGCACCGTGGGTCGGGTCTCCGGCTCCACCGCGCTGGTGGAGGCGGGCGGAAAGATGTTCTCCACCAACGCACCCGAACCTGTCCAGCGGTGGGCACCGGGGTCGCCGGCGCTGATCTGCGTGCGGCCGCACGACGTCGAGGTGGCGCCGGCCGGCGCACACGGCTCGATGTGGGCGCGGGTGGACGGGTCGGTGTGGCGGGGCTCGACGACGCGCGTCAGCCTGGCCGTCGAAGGACTGCCCGATCAGCTCATCGACGCCGACGTCGTCGGTCACGTCGACTACGCACCGGGTTCGGTTGTCGGCGTGCGCTTCCCGGACCCCATCGGCGTCCTCGTCGCCTCCGAGGGCACCCCGCGATGAGCACCGGCGCACTACTCACCGACGACGCCACGTCCACGCCACCACCGCAACCGAACCGCCCCCTGCGATCACGCAGCGCGCTCTGGGTGTGGCCACCGCTCGTGATCGTGCTGATCATCGCGGTGTACCCACTCGTGCGGGTGCTGACCGAATCAGCGGGCGGCACCGGTGAAAGCACCTGGGGTGCAGTACTGTCCAGCGAGATCTTCCGGACCGCGCTCCTGCGGACCGCGCAGGTCGCCGTCGCCTCGACACTGGGGGCGCTGATCCTCGGTACCTTCCTGGCGATCGTCCTCGCCTTCGTGCCGTTCCCCGGCTCCACGATCGTGGCGCGACTCATCGACACCGTCCTCGCACTGCCGTCGTTTCTGATCACGTTGGCATTCACCTTTCTCTACGGCACGGCGGGTGCGGTGAACGCGCTCATCGCGGACGTCACCGGCAGCCGTCCGCTGAACTTCCTCGCCACGCCGTGGGGGGTGATCGCTGCGGAGATCACCTTTTTCACCCCGTTCGTCGTCCGGCCGCTGCTCGCGTCGTTCGCGACGCTGTCCACCGATCAACTCGATGTCGCCGCGAGTCTCGGGGCCTCCCCGTGGCGGGTGTTGCGCTCGGTCATCATGCCCGAGGCGTGGCCGGCGTTGATGGCCGGCGGCAGCCTGGTTCTCCTGTTGACGCTCAACGAGTTCGGCATCGTGTTGTTCACCGGCGCCAAGGACGTGATCACGCTGCCGGTACTGATCTACACCCGCGGCATCGTCACGTTCGATCTCGCCGGCGCCGCGGTGATCGCCACCGTCCAGGTGGCCCTGTCATTGGCCCTCTACGGCATCTACCGCCTCATCTTCGCCCGGATATCGGGCAAGCGGAAAGGACTGTGAGACATGCTGTTCTGGAGCCGTGGCGGCCGCGCCGCCGTATGGACGATCTTCGCCGTCGTAGTGCTGGTGGTGTTCGTCGCCCCCATCGCCACCGTGGTTCTCGCCGGATTCGCCGGGTCCTGGACCGGCCCACTGCCGTCCCATCTGGGTCTGACACACATGGGTGACGCACTCTCGGGCGAGAACGTCGCCTCGTTGTCGGTGAGCCTGCAGACCGCGATCATCGCCGGTGCCCTCGCCCTGATACTCGGCACCTGGGCGGCACTGGCGATCCGGGATTCCGCGGGACCGCTGCGCCGGATCACCGACGCCGTCTTCCATCTGCCGATCGCGGTGCCGTCGGTGGCGATCGGCCTGGGCCTGTTGATCAGTTTCAACTCGCGCCCGTTGCTGCTCGGGGGCACCAAGTGGATCGTCGTCGTCGCCCACACCGTACTGGTGCTGGCCTTTGCGTTCAGCGCGGTCTCGGCCGCTTTGGATAGGCTCGACCCGGCATATCGACAGGCCGCCGAATCGCTCGGCGCGTCACCGCTGCGGGTGCTGACCCGCGTCACCCTGCCGCTGCTCCTCCCCGCGCTCGGCGCGGCCGCAGGTCTCTCGGTGGCCCTGTCCATGGGTGAACTCGGTGCCACGGTGATGGTCTATCCGGCGACGTGGAAAACGCTGCCGGTCACCATCTTCGGGCTCTCCGACCGCGGCGATGTATTCTCCGCCGCCGCCTGCACGACCATCCTGCTGGTCACCACGATGCTCGCACTGGTCCTCCTCGGACGTATCCGGTCACGCGCCGTCGTCCGCTGACCCGCTTGTCCGATCAGCCAACTATCGACGTCGATGATTGGCTGATCGGACATATCGCAGGTGTCGCCGTCTTGGTGGACTGACGGGTATGGACGCGATCACCCTTCCCCCACGCCCGGCGAACGAGCCGGTTCACACCTATGCGCCGGACACTCCGGAACGTGCCCGCATCGTCGCGGAACTGCGCGCACAGTCACAGGCCGACCCCATCGACCTCCCCCACGTCATCGGCGGCCGTGCCCGGATGGGCGACGGCGACCGCATCGACGTCGTGCAACCGCACGCCCACGCCGAGGTGCTCGGCACCTTCACCAATGCCGGCCACGACGAGGCACGAGCGGCCGTCGATGCCGCTCTCGAGGCCGCCGACGCCTGGGCACACACCAGCTTCGACGATCGTGCCGCAGTGCTGCTGCGCGCCGCCGACCTGCTCTCGGGACCGTGGCGCGAACGGATCGCCGCGGCCACCATGCTCGGACAGTCGAAGACCGTGCAGCAGGCCGAGATCGACGCACCCTGCGAGCTCATCGACTTCTGGCGCTTCAACGTGGCCTTCGCCCGCGAGATCCTCGCCGAACAACCGATCTCCTCGCCGGGCGTCTGGAATCGCCTCGACCATCGCCCCCTCGACGGATTCGTCTACGCCATCACACCGTTCAACTTCACCGCCATCGCCGGCAACCTGCCCACCGCGCCGATGTTGATGGGCAACACGGTGGTGTGGAAGCCGTCACCGACACAGGCCTACGCCGCGCACCTGACCATGGAACTGCTGCGCGCCGCGGGAATGCCCGACGGGGTCGTCAACCTCGTCCACGGCGACGGCATCGCGGTCTCCGATGTCGCCCTTGCCGATCCACATCTCGCGGGCATCCACTTCACCGGGTCGACGGCGACATTCCAGCATCTGTGGCGCGAGGTCGGGGCGAATATCGACCGCTACCACAGCTATCCACGTCTCGTCGGTGAGACCGGCGGCAAGGACTTCATCGTCGCCCACCGCTCGGCCGACCCGGATGTGTTGCGCACCGCCCTGATCCGCGGCGCCTTCGAGTATCAGGGACAGAAGTGCTCGGCCGCCTCCCGCGCCTACATCCCGCGCTCGGTGTGGGATCGGATGGGCGACGACTTCCTCACCGAGGCCAACGAATTGACCTACGGCGACGTCCGCGACCTCGGCAACTTCGGAGGCGCCGTCATCGATCGGCGCGCCTTCGACAAGCACGTCGCGGCCATCGATCGCGCGAAGACCGTGCCCACGATGACGGTGGCCGCCGGTGGACACTGCGACGACTCGGAAGGCTACTTCGTCCGCCCGACCGTCCTGCTCGGCGACGACCCGACCGACGAGGCGTTCGCGACCGAGTACTTCGGCCCCATCCTCGCCGTGCACGTCTACCCCGACGCCGACTATCCGAACATCCTGCGGATGGTCGATTCGAGCGCGAAATATGCGCTGACCGGATCGATCATCGCCACCGACGTCGCCGCGGTCGCCACCGCATCGGATGTTCTGCGCAACGCCGCAGGCAACTTCTACATCAACGACAAGCCCACCGGTGCCGTCGTCGGCCAGCAACCGTTCGGTGGCGGCCGGGCCTCGGGCACCAACGACAAGGCCGGGTCGAAGGCCAATCTGATGCGCTGGAGTTCCACCCGCACCATCAAGGAGACCTTCGTGCCGCCCACCTCCTCCGCCTACCCCCACACGGAGCAGTGATGAGTACGGTCTTCGACGCGGTTCTGCGGCCGGTGATCATGAAAGCCGCTGCCAGCGAACGGATCAAGGAAGCATCGGTTCGGCTGCCGATCACCGAGCGCGTGGTGAACCGGTTCGTGCCGGGCGAGACCCTCGACGACGTACTCGCCGCGATCCGCGGATGCCTCGACGAGGGACTCTCGGTCACCATCGATCACCTCGGTGAGGACACCACCGACGAGAGCCAGGCGAGCGCCACCGTCGACGCCTATCTCGCACTCCTCCAGGCAATGTCGACGCAAGAAATGTCGCCGCTCGACGTCGAGCCCGGCAGGCTCGAGGTGTCGCTCAAGCTCACCGCGCTCGGCCAATCGCTGCCCCGACATGGCCGCAAGATCGCCGAGGAGAATGCGCACACGATCTGTGCCGCGGCGCGGCGGGCCGGGGTGCTGGTCACCGTCGACGCCGAGGACCACGGCACCGTCGACGAACGGTTGCAGATCGTCCGCTCGTTGCGCGGTGAATTCCCCGAACTCGGCACCGTCCTGCAGGCGTATCTGCGTCGCACCGAGGACGACTGCACCGAGTTCGCGGCCTCCGGCGCGCGAATCCGGTTGTGCAAGGGCGCCTACGCCGAGCCGGCGGCGGTCGCCTATCCCGACCGCTCCCAGATCGACGAGGCCTACCTGCGGTGTCTGCGAATCCTGATGAAGGGCAACGGGTATCCGATGGTCGCCAGCCACGACCCGACGATGATCGCAGCGGCCCGCCACCTTGCCGCCGAGGTCGGCCGCACCCCCGACAGCTGGGAACACCAGATGCTCTACGGGATTCGCGCCGATGAGCAGCGGCGTCTCGCCGCCCAGGGCGCGCGGGTGCGCGTCTACATCCCCTACGGCCAGGAATGGTACGGCTACTTCGTCCGGCGTCTCGCCGAGAAGCCTGCCAACCTCGGGTTCTTCCTGAGGGCGCTCGCGGGGTAACCACCGGCCCGCTACTCAGAGCGGCTGCGCGCGCCGGACCTGATCGGCGGCGCGGGCCGCGTCGAGGTCGACGTCTGCGGTGATCACCGCCGGTCCAACCCGGAGGACCCCCGAGGTCAGCGGCTGGGCGCGCAGTCCGCCGCGCCCGATGAGGGCCTTGCGCACGCCGTCGCCGACCATGGTGTCCATCCAGGAACACGGATGTGCCGGCCGGCCACCGCGGAGCCGGATGGGCCCGTCGCCGGTGTCGACCTCGAATTCGACGCCGCGTAGCGGATCGAGTTCGAGACCGCGCACGACGATGTTGCGCCGGGCCAGCACCGGGTCGGCGTCACCGGCCGCGGCCTGCCACGCCTCGATCGCGAGGAACGTCACCGCGGCCTCGGTGTGGGCGCGCACGCCGAAGAACCGGTCGCCGCGAATCCCTTTGTCGGCGACCACATCGACGTGATCGGGGGTGTGGGTCGCCACGTCGTCGGCGGGACCGTCCTTCGGCCGGCCGAAGTAGGCGTGTCGGGGTGACACGACCAGCGACTCGATCTCGACGTCATACCGCACCCCACCCAGCGTAGGCGCACCGAGGTATGCGCTACCGCCGATCCTCCGGCGGGATGTAATGCAACCCGCGGAACACCGCGCTGCCGGCGAACACCGAGGCATCGAGATCGACCCCGCGATGTCTGGCCATCCGTAACGCGAGTCGCAACAGCATCTTGATGTCGCGCGGGGTGATGTCGGGGAAGCCGCCGACGAGGTCGTCGAGTAGATCCTCCCCGAGGATGACGTCGTTGCCCGCGGCGAGGATCTGCCACACCTGGCGGGCGTCCTTGGGTCCGGGTGGCTGGTATTCGATGACCGCGGCACACCGGGCGAGGATCGCCTCGTCGACGCCGTCGATCCGGTTGGTGGTGAGGAACAGCAATCCGTCGAAGTACTCGAGGGTGCGCAGGAACTCGGCGACGATCGCGTTCTGCGACAAGTCCATTCCGCGTTCCATGACGAAGACGTCGGCCTCGTCGAGCAGCAACACCGCATCCCACCGCTTGGCGCGGTCGAAGATCACCTCGAGATTCTTGCGCACCAATTCCGGTGTCACACCCAGTGATCCGGAGTGGATCGAGTACAGCGGACGTGCGGTGACCTCGGCGTACACCTCGGCGGTCAGCGTCTTGCCGACGCCGGGGCGTCCCTTCGCCAGGATCACGTTGCCCGCCGATTTCCCGTCGATGATGTCGCCGGTGAACACCGAGATGTCGGTGGTGAGGATGTTGAGGAGTTCTCGCTGATCGTCGGGCAGCACCAGCTTGTCCTGCAGATGCGCATCGTAGGCGTAGTCGACGAGGTCGCCGGTGTTGACGTCGAGGAAATCCTGTGCGCCCAAATCGAACACGCGCACCGCGGTGATCACCGGGACCGGCCCGTACTCATCGGGGCCGAACAGGATCGACGGCGCCACCATGCGCAGCGCCGCGATCTCGCTCGGTGCGACGTCGTGGACCACCTTGCGGTTCCCCCGCTTGTTGGGCGCCCGGTAGTCATCGGTGCGGATCACCCGGCCGGTGTAGCGGTACTGTTTACCGAACCCGTCGTCGATGATCCGCTGATACTGCTCACGGCGAGTCTGATACTCCACCTTGAGTTCCGGGGTTTCCTTGTAGGCGCCGCCGGCGGCCAGGACGTCACCGGGGGTCTTGCCGACCACCTCGGTCTCCTCGAAGTAGAGCACCTTCGGTTTGCGCGACGGACGCTTCACCGTGGCGTTGTCGGCCTCCATGGTGAACTTGATCCGCGGACCGTGGGTGCGGTCGGCGTGTTCCAGAGTCAGGTCCATGACGAGATAGGGATGCAGATATCCATCGGATTCACGGACGTAGAGCCAACCGTCGATGAGGTCGTGGCGCAGGAAGGTTCGGAAGATCTCGGTCGCCGCGTCGATGTGCGGGATGCGCGGAAAGCTACCGGCGCGGGCCGAGATGATCGCGGTGACCGCCCTGGCGAAGGAGTCCTCGCCCGCACCACCGGCGGTGTCGACGAGATCGGCGAGCGCCGCGTCGGTGAGATCGCGGTCGGTGATCCCGATCTCGGCCGAACGCCACGAACCCGCTTGTGCGCGTACCGCGGTGAGGTCCGGTGACGAGGTGGCCGCGACAACGGCGGTGGGTGCGACGAGCACGGTGGACTCCTTCGCTTCTGGTGAGGTCGGTCTTATTTCCTGCGATCAGGACTGCGGATCGAGGACGAAATCGTATTCGGTGATGTAGCCCTCGCCGTTCGGGTTGTCCTTGACGTCGAGCATCAGTTCGGGCTTGACCGCCGAGGCGATGTCGTCGCCGTTGTGCGGGTCGCCGGGGAAGTACAGCTGCGAGGTGATGAGCTGATGGCCGGGCGCGCTGACCTTGAAGTGCAGGTGAGCCGGACGCCAGGCGTGCCAGCCGGCGGCGGCGATGAGCTGGCCGCACGCGCCGTCGGTGGGGATCATGTACGGCGCCGGACGCAGCGTGTGAATCTCGAAACGCCCGTCCTCGTTGGCGATCCAGGTGCCACGCAGGTTCCACTCGGGCAGGCCCGGGGCAAACTGCGAGTAGAAACCGAGATCATCGGCGTGCCACAGCTCCAGGCGCGCACCGGCGAGCGGGGCGCCGTCGACGGCGCGCACCTGCCCGGCGAACACCAGCGGATCACCGGGCTCGTCGTCGCGCATGGGAATGGTTCCATTCCACGGCAACTCGGGTGATCCCTCGATGTAGTAGGGGCCCTCGATGGTGCCCTTGCTGCCCTCGCGGTGCTCGTTGGCGACCTCTTCCACCGAGTGCTCGAGCCACACATCGAGGAACAGCGGCCACTCACCGTCGGTGCCGACCTTGATCAGCCACGCCTTGAGCGCGTTGTACTCCTCGTAGGACACCTTGTCCTCGAGGACGATGTCGTTGAGTCCCTTGATCACCTTGCTGGCAAGGTAATTCACACGTGCGGTGTCGATGACGCCGGAGCGGCCGCCCGCGGTGGCCATGCGCTCGGCGAAACGCGCCGACGCGTTCGCGCCGGATTCGGCGGCCTTGGCGTTGACCTCGGTGTCGAAGCTGGTGTCGGTCATGATGCGTACTCCTTGTTGATGGGGCTGGATTGATGGGGCTGGATGATGTTGGGCTTGTTGGGCTTACGGGTGATCAACCCGCGTTGATGTCAGAGGGGTGGGTGGCCAGCGGGGTCACCGAGATGTCCATGTAGGCGAAGAGCGGGAGTCCGGACAAGATCGTGTGCAACTCGTCGTGGTCGGCCACGTCGAAGATCGAGTAGTTGGAGTACTCGCCGACGATCCGCCAGATGTGCGGCCACTTGCCCGACCGTTGCAGCTCTTGTGAATACGCCTTTTCACGCGCCACGGTGTCGGCCCGCACCTCGGGGTCGAGATCGTGGGGGATGTTGACGTCCATCCGGACGTGATAGAGCATGCGCGTCTCCTATCGGTCGACTCGGTAGCGGGCGAGTTTGTCGGGGTCGATCTCGATGCCGATGCCGGCGTTCGGGCTGGTGTGCAGGTAGCCGTCCCGGATCTGCAGGGGTTCGGCGAGCAGGTCGTCGCTCATGTCGAGGAAGTTCGACAGTTCGCCGGCGTAGCGGGAGGTCAGTTCGTGGGCCGCGCCGAACGCCAAGGTGCAGGCGGTGCCGACCTGACCGTCGATCTGATTGCCCATCACCACGTCGATGCCGAGTCCCTCGGCAAGGTGATGTACCCGCCGTGACCACGTGAAGCCGGTGCGGGCGGTCTTGATGCTGATCGCGGTGGCCGAGCCGCCGAGGATCTCGCGGGTGACGTCGGCGGCGGTGGGCACCGACTCGTCGGCGATGACCGGGACGTCGAGGTGCTCGACGAGCCAGCGCCGGCCGACGACATCGTCGGCGGGGCACAGTTCCTCGGCGAAGAGCAGATCGAGGTCGGCCATGTCCTTCATGGCGCGCAACGACTCCGACGACGACCAGCCGCGGTTGCCGTCGACGTAGAGTTCGATCTCGTCGCCGAATCGCTCACGCAATGCGCGGACGACTGCGGTGTCGAGGCCGATCGGCCGGCGCCCGACCTTGACCTTGAAGGTCGCGATCCCGTAGTTCTCGCGCATCTTCTCCGCCTCGGCGACCATGGTGGCCGGCTCGTCGAAGCCGAGCATGTGACTGACCCGCAGGCGATCGGTGTAGCGGCCGAGCAGGTCGGTCACCGGCATCTGCAGGGTCTTGCCCAATGCGTCCCAGATCGCCATGTCCACAGCGGCTTTCGCGGTGGGATTGCCGATGGTCCGGTTGAGACGGGCGACCATCATCTCGCGGTCGAGCAGCGTGAGCCCGGCCAGTTGCGGGGCGAACACGGTCTCGATGACGGCGACGATCCCGCGCTGGGTCTCGCCGTAGGTGAACGGACGCGGGGGCGCCTCGGCGACACCGATGATTCCGTCGTCGGTGTGGACGCGAACCAGGACGTGCTCGGCGACGGACACCTCGCCGGAGGCGAACCGCAGGGGTTTGCGGTAGGGAATGGCGAACGGAATCGCCTCGATCTCGATGATTTTCACAGTTTCTCTCCCAGCGGGGCGGACGAGGGAAGCACGGCGGACAGGTCGAAGGCGTTGCTGATCACCCGGGCCACCGATTCGACGACCGGGTTGGTCTCACCGGCGTTCCAGGCCAGGGCGACCTCGGTGCTGCCGGCGTCGGCGAGATCGCGGATCACCAAGCCCTCCATGGGAAGTGCGCGGACCGAGGCCGGCAGCACCGCGACTCCGAGACCCGCCGCGACCAGCGCGAGCAGGACCGGGGTGCCCGACGCCTCATGCGCACGTTGCGGCACGAAACCGGCTCGACGGCAGGCGCGCAGCGTCGCGTCGTTGACCGCGGAATCACGGCTGTCGTACATGACGAACGGCTCGTTGCGCAGATCGGTGGTGGCGATGACGGGTTCGACGGCGAGGCGGTGATCGGCGGAGACCACCAGGACCACCGACTCGACGTCGATGGTGCGCAGTTCGATACCGTCACCGACCACCGGTGGGCGCAACACACCGAGGTCGATCTCGCCCGACTGCAGCGCCGCGCACTGCATCGGGGTGAGCATGTCGGAGGAGATCTGCAACTCCACGTCCGGCAGGGCCTGCTTGACCGCGCGCGCGATCCGCGGCAGGTGTGAGAAGGCGGCGATGCCGGTCAGTCCCAGACGCACCAGTCCGCTGCGTCCGGCCGCGATGCGCCGTACGCCTTCCATGGCCGCATCGACGTCGTCGAGGATGCGCGCGGCCTCGCCCTGCAGGTACTCCCCTGCCGGGGTCAGCGCGACCTGGCGTGTGGTGCGGGCGAAGAGGGTGACATCGAGTTCGGATTCGAGCTGGCGGATCGCATACGACAGCGCCGGCTGGGCGACGTGCAGCAATGCGGCCGCCTGCCCGAAGTGGCAGGTCTCGGCGACGGCGGCGAAATAGCGGAGATGACGGAGCTCCATGTCGTCCTCCTTCCCTGTCTCGAGTGAACGAACCTGATCAATCGGGCGTATGTGATCGACACCACGTATCAATCACGGTAGATCCGCGATCCATACGAGACAAGGACACGTATTCCGTCGATTGAGAGGACTTGTTTATCAATCAGATGCCTGGTCAGGACTCGGGTTAATGCCGGTGTGATGGGTGACACGTGCTGCGAGAGTCGAAGCACAGCCCACATCCAGGAGGTAGCCATGACCGTCACCGATCGGCCCGACCACTCGACCCCCGAGGCGTACTCGAGCGTCGTTCCCGCGGCACCGTCGGAGCACGTCCGCTCGGTACTGTCCGAGGCCGTCATCGACGATCGCGACGCCGGCATCTACCGGGCGAACCGACGCATCTTCACCGACGAGGAGATCTTCGAGCTCGAGATGCGCCACATCTTCGAGGGCAACTGGATCTATCTGGCCCACGAGAGCCAGGTCGCCAACCCCGGCGACTACTTCACCACCTACATCGGCCGCCAACCGGTGATGATCACCCGCGGCAAGGACGGCGAGCTGCACTGCCTGATCAACGCGTGCGCACACCGCGGGGCGATGATCTGCCGCCGCAAGACCGACAACCGGATGACGCTGACGTGCCCGTTTCACGGGTGGACCTTCCGCAACGACGGGACCCTGCTCAAGGTGAAGGATCCCGACGACGCCGGCTACCCGGACACGTTCAACGTCAACGGTTCTCACAATCTGACCAAGGTGGCGAAGTTCGGCAACTATCGCGGTTTCCTGTTCGGCAGCCTCAATCCCGACGTGCTGCCGCTCGAGGAGCATCTCGGCGACACCCGCACCGTCATCGACATGCTCGTCGATCAGTCACCCGAGGGCCTCGAGGTGCTGCGCGGCTCGTCGACCTACACCTACGACGGCAACTGGAAGGTGCAGGCGGAGAACGGCGCCGACGGCTATCACGTGACGGCGACCCACTGGAACTACGCGGCGACGACCTCACGGCGCAACACCGGCGAATCCAAGAACGACACCAAGGCCCTCGACGCCGGCGGTTGGGGCAAGTCCGGTGGCGGGTACTGGTCGTTCCCGCACGGACACCTGTGCCTGTGGACGTGGGCGGCCAACCCGCAGGACCGTCCGCTGTGGGACAAGATGGATGACCTCAAGGCGAAGTTCGGCGACGCCAAGGGCGAATTCATGGTGAAGGGGTCACGCAATCTGTGCCTGTACCCGAATATGTATCTGATGGACCAGTTCTCGACGCAGATCCGCCACTTCCGGCCGATCGCGCCGGACAAGACCGAGGTGACGATCTACTGCATCGCACCCAAGGGTGAGAGCGATACCGCCCGCGCGCATCGTATCCGTCAGTACGAGGACTTCTTCAATGCCTCCGGCATGGCGACCCCGGACGACCTCGAGGAGTTCCGCTCCTGCCAGTTGACCTTCCGCGCCACTGCCGCCCCGTGGAACGACATGAGCCGCGGTGCGCAACACTGGCTCTCGGGCCCCGACCCGGTGGCGCAGAGCCTGGGCATGACCGAGATCGTCTCGGCGGGAAAGAAGAACGAGGACGAAGGGCTCTATCCCGTCCAGCACGGCTACTGGCTGGAGACCATGCGTGCCGCCGTCGCCGAAGAAGAGGCCGCCACGCGTCAGGCGTGAGCGACGAGCCGACCTCCCAGCCCACTTTCGTTCGCAGAAGGCAGATCCCAATGACCACCGAATCCCTGTCCACCCCGTCGCCATCCACCCCCTCGCCATCCACCCAGGCCGGCACCACGCTGATCACCCAGAACATGATCGAGCAGTTCCTCTACCGCGAGGCCCGCTACCTCGACGACCGCGAGTTCGAGAAGTGGCTCGAGTGCTACGCCGACGACGTCGTCTACTGGATGCCTGCGTGGGACGACGATGACCGTCTGGTGGAGAACCCGCAGCGCGACATCTCACTCATCTACTACGCCAACAAGGGTGGCCTCGAAGATCGGGTGTTCCGGATTCGCACCGAGCGGTCCTCGGCCACCTCGCTTCCCGAGCCGCGCACCAGTCACAACATCAGCAACGTCGAGGTCATCGAGCGGCGCGGCGATCTCGTCGACGTCCGATTCAATTGGCATACCATGTATTTCCGGTATCACACGGTCGACCCGTACTACGGCACCTCGTTCTACACCATCGACTTCTCCGGGGAGTCGCCGCTGATCCGTCGGAAGACCGTCGTACTCAAGAACGATTACATCCACCACGTGGTGGACGTCTACCACTTCTGAGAAGGCCGGTGCCACCATGACTCTCACCACTGACCAACCGACGTCGGCGAGTCCCCCGACCGGCGCTCAGGCTCCCACCCACCAGGTGGCGCTGACCTTCGAGGACGGTGTGACCCGGTTCGTCACCTGCCGCGAGGATCAGACCGTCGCCGACGCCTCCTACCGTCAGCGGATCAACATCCCACTCGACTGTCGCGACGGGGCCTGCGGAACCTGCAAGGCATTCTGCGAATCCGGCGAGTACGACGGCGGCACCTACATCGACGACGCGCTATCGGCGGCCGAGAGCGCGGACGGCTATGCGCTGCCGTGCTGCATGAAGCCACAGTCCGATCTCGTCCTGCAGATCGCCGCGACCTCCGACATCGCCAAAACTGCCGCGGGCGATTTCACCGGCACCATCATCAGCCTCGAACGGCTGTCGGAATCGACGATGCGCGTGGGGATCGAGATCGGTAACCGTGGCGATCTCGCATTCCTGCCGGGGCAGTATGTCAACATCGCCGTACCGGGCACCGAGGCACTCGACGCCGATGGCAACGGGACCGGTCAGCCGCTGCGGCGGTCCTATTCGTTCGCCAACGGGCCACACGAGGAACGGCTGATCTTCATGGTGAAGCTCACGCCGGGCGGCGCGATGTCGGACTATCTGACCGATCGGGCGCAGCGTGGCGACGAGATCAGCTTCACCGGGCCGCACGGCTCGTTCTTCCTGCGTGAGGCCACCCGGCCGGTACTTCTCCTGGCCGGCGGCACCGGTCTCGCCCCGATCCTGTCGATGCTGCGAAAGATGCACGACGACAACAGCGCCCGCAAGGTGCATCTCATCTACGGCGTCTCCACCGACACCGATCTGGTTGCGCTCGACGAGATCGAGTACTTCGCGCGGGAGCTGTCGGGATTCACCTGGGACCATTGTGTTTCCAACCCGAACAGCTCGGCGGTGAACAAGGGTTATGTGATGACCCTGATCCGGCCCGAGCATCTCTACGACGGGGATGTCGCGATCTACCTGTGTGGACCGCCGCCGATGGTCGAGTCCGTACGCGCCCATGTGGCCGACGCGGGTATCGAGCCGGTCGGCTTCTACTACGAGAAGTTCGCGCTTGCCGTACCCGCAGCCGCGACGCAGGGTACCTCCATCGGTGACGGCGGTGACTCTGCGACGCAAGAGATCTCGACGATCACGCCGGTCATCGACGAGGACCCGGTGATCCCGGCCCGCGACGCCCGTGGCATCGCCGGGCAACAGGTGCTGGCACCGTGCGACATCCGCCCTCACGGGCAACGCGCCACCGCACTCGACGACGACGGTGCCATCGCGCGTATCGCCGGCCAGCAGGTGTGGAGTGCGCACGGCGCCGGCGTCGATCTCGACCCGGATGGCGGCGACCTACTCGCCGCGAGCGAGGCTCGGGGCATCGCCGGGCAGACGGTCTTCGCGGAGGCCGATACCGCGGCTGTTGTCGAGACGGAACCCGTCGTCGAGACCGTGCCGACCGTCACCGAGCAGGGCTACGAAATCGGCGAGGAACACCCGGGTATCCACGAATCCGATGCGCTGTTCGAGGCGCGCGCAGCGCTCGAACTCGGTGCGCTGGAGCTGACTCTCGGCAGGATGACCAGCCGCCAGTTGGCCGGCTACCGGCTGCTCGCCGAGGCGACACTGCCCTACGTCAAGGGTGATTCGTTCGTCGATGCCGCCGAATACACCGAGACCAACGCCGCCTTCCACGATTACCTGTTCGGGCTCACCGGCAACGATCACCTGCTCGCCGCCTACCAGGCGCTCGGCGTCAAGGGCCGGATGGGTGAGGTGCTGCGCAATGCGACGTGGTGTCATCCGTTGTGCGCGCAGGACCACATCGACATCGTCGAGGCGTTCGCGTCGGGCAACCGCGACCGGGCCCGCGGATTGATCTCCGCACATGCCGAGCGGTCCAAGCAGACGATGCGACGTGCCATGGCCGACGAGATGGCCTCGCGGCGGCCACGTTTCATCACCCCGGGTCGTTTCGCCGGCAAAGTGGTGATCGTGACCGGAGCCGCGCAGGGTATCGGCGCGCACACCGCGCGGCGCATCGGCGCCGAAGGTGGTCGGGTCGTGTGTGCTGATCGCTCGGAATTCGTCAACGAAATCGTCTCCGACGTCACCGACCTCGGCGGCCAGGCCGTCAAAAGCATCGCCGATCTCGAAACCTATGACGGCGCAGCATCTGTCGTCGCCACCGCGATCGAGACATACGGCCGGGTCGATGTGTTGATCAACAACGTGGGCGGTGCGATCAACTTCAAACCGTTCGTCGAGTTCACCGACGAACAGATCCGCGCCGAGATCGATCGGTCCCTGATGACGACGCTCTACGCGTGCCGTGCCGTTCTACCCTCGATGGTGGCCCACGGATCGGGTGTGATCGTCAACGTGTCGTCGGCGGCGACCCGCGGCATCCATCGCATCCCGTACTCGGCAGCCAAAGGCGGCATCAACGCGATCACCGCGTCGCTGGCAATGGAGTACGCCGACAACGGCATTCGTGTGGTGGCCACCGCTCCTGGCGGCACGGAGGCCCCGCCGCGGCGGGTCTCCCGTGGCACGCCCACCCCGCACAGCGAGACACAGCAACAGTGGTTCGACGCGCACATCGAGCAAACAGTGTCCTCGTCGCTGCTGAAACGGTACGGCACCCTCGACGAGCAGGCCGCCGCCATCTGCTTCCTCGCCTCCGACGAAGCCTCCTACATCACCGGATCGGTCCTACCGGTCGCCGGCGGAGATCAGGGGTAGCCCCGCCGGGTCGAGATCTCCCCCGGGTCATCGATCCCTTCCACCCTCCGGCGTTTATCCTTCCCCCGGTGGTCGAGGTGCGAGCCTCGAGACCGCCTGCGCCGGTGCTGGTTCGGTTCGACGGGTAGTGCGGAAACTGATCGGTGAGAGGGGTCTCGAGGCTCGTCGCTATCGCTCCTCGGCACCTCGACCACCGGAAAGGATCCCCCGGTGGTCGAGGTGCGAGCCGCGTGCGGCGAGCCTCGAGACCCGGCGAGATGACAAGCATCGCAACCACATCCACTACCCACTCGACGCAACAGAGCGCCCGGTCGACGTAATTCGACGCCCGGTCGATGAGTAGCAATAGTTGTCCACAGATTTCTCCAGCCTGGCGATCATCGCGCCGGTTTTGTCGGTACCACTTCGTACACTTGTTCTCATCACGTCCGATCGCGGGAGGGGGTATCTGATGTCGACCACGTTGACGTTCACCGATCCGGATGCCGACGCCGCCGCAATCACGTCGATGTCGCGGGACGAGCTCATCGAGACCGGCCCGGATCTGCTGCGCGAGTCCCGCAAGTACGAGGCCCGGACGGTCCTGGCAGCCGCCGCATTGGCAGAGCAGGTGTATCGCGAGCATCTGGCCGGGCGGTCCGAGACCGGTGTGTGGGGGTCGGTGGTCGAGCATGCCGAGAGACTCGGCCGCGCCGAAGTGTCGTTGCAGTTCAAGGTCTCTCGCAGCAAAGCCGGGAGTTGGATAGCCCTGGCGGAGCTGTTGGAGAAGTTCCCGCTCATCCGTGCCGCCTATTTGAACGGGGAGCTCTCGACGAATCGGGCCTCGATCATGGCGCGCGCTGCACAGCGTGGCGCCGACCCTGACACCGAGACCGACAGCGACAGCGACAGCGACAGCGACAGCGACAGCGACAGCGACAGCATCGATACCGGTGACGAGTCCGGGATGTCGTTCGAGGAGATCGTCCTGGACTACGGATCCCGCGCCACCACCGACCCAGTGCTATCGCAACAACTCGACGCCGCGTTGATTTCGATGAACCCCGACAGCGTTATCGAGGACCGCGACACCATCACCGACCTGGTGGGAAACGTCACCATCACCCCCGACGTTGCCGGGCACTCCGCTCTCGACGCGGTCGTCCCCGCCCATTACGGGGTATTCCTCACCACCCAGATCGAGGCGCTGATCGATGAACGCACCTGCCGCAAGGACCCCCGCCGCGTGGGGTCGCTGCGGGGTGATCGCCCTCGGGGAGATCACCGGTGTGCCGGGAGCGCACCTCGACTGCGAATGCGGACAAGATGACTGCCCAAAACGAGGAGGCGGCACCGACAGCAACGGGTCGGCCGAGACACCCGCTGACGCCGAGGACGCGGCAGCGTGGGACGACCTGCTACCCGAACCCGCCGATGCCGACGCTCCCGCAGTCGAGTTGGTGGAGTTGGTCGAGCCGGTCGTCGAACCCGAGATCCCCGACCCCATGGATGAGCCGACCTGTGATGAGGTGCCGGTCGCGTTCGGGCGGGCCCTGGTGGTGCCCGGCGCACCCGTACTGACGGTGTTGAAGGACCCGGACGGGATTCTCGTGCCTCGGTTACAGGGATACGGGCCGATCGATCCCGACTACGCCACCACCCTCGCCGAGATAGCGAGAACCATCCACTACCCCGAATCCGTACGTGCGGCTGGACCACTCATCCCGCAGATCTCCGACCGACCGCAAGCCTCACCGGCGGATCCCACCGGACACGGCGGTCACACCGTGCCACCACCTGGGGCATTGACCTATGCACCCAGCGCCACCTTGCGCGCTGAGGTGCTGGCCAACGACCCCTGGTGCCGATACCCCTACTGCGGCATGCCGTCACACCTGTGCGACCTCGACCACTGGCGGCCGTTCAACCATGCCGACCCCGAGGCCGGAGGCTGGACGGTGCTCGGTGACCTGATCCCGTTGTGTCGGGCTGATCATCAGCGCAAGCATCTCGCCGAGTGGGTGCCGACGCTCTACACCGATCGGCGGGTGCAGTGGCGGAACCGACGGACGGGGCAGGTGATTGTCACGTATCCGCGGTGACGGCCGCTTTTGCTGTGGGATGGAACCAGCTACGGCTCAACGGGTCTCGAGGCTCCTCGCTGGCGCTCGTCGCACCTCGACCACCAGAAAATGGGCGCACCTCGACCACCCAGGGGGGAAGGTCCTCGACCATCGGGGGGGAAGGGCGGCCCGGTAGTCGGGGAAGGGTGCCAAGGCCCCTGGGTGAAACACCCGCTCCTCCGGAAGGGACGCAACTAGGATGTGGGGATGATCATCGAGGCCGGTTGTATCGGTCGTGATCGCGAGGTCGGCGAGATCCTCGAGCGCGCAGCTCAGCTGACACAGACGTCCTACCTCCTGGTCACCGGCGCGGCCGGCATCGGCAAGAGCACGCTGCTGCGTCGCGTCGCGCAACTCGCTGCGCAACAGGACCTGTCGATTCGCACGATCGACGACGCCGACAATCTCGACGCAACGGAACTCACCGAGGTCATCGGTGAGAATGACGATGCGCACCTCGTCCTTCTCACCGCCACGCATGAAACGCCGGCACTGATGTCATTCCTGCCCGATGTGATGCCACTCGCCGGGCTGGATCGCGACGCGGTGGCCGCCCTGGCGACGGCCCGCGCACGCGTGGTTCATCCGACGGTTGTCGACACGCTCACCCACCACACCGGAGGCAATCCGCGCGACATTCTGAGTCTGCTGGACGAACTGCCGGGGCGGGCCTGGTCACAGGCGGGCATCGCACTTCCCGCGCCCGGATACATCGTCAACTCGGTCCGCGAAGAACTCGAGGCATGCCCCACGCCCGCCCGCCGACTCATCGAAGCCCTATGCATTCTCCACGAGAACGAGTCCCTGGGCGTGGCAATCGAATTGGCAGATATCACCGATCCGCTGGGCGCACTCGACGACGCCCTGCGCACCGGGCTCGTCCAGGCTCCGGCCGCTCTGGTACCGGCCGACGCGCATCCCCGGGTCGCCGGACCGCTGATACAGGCCGCAGTGCTCGAGGTGATGGGAATCCGTCGTGTCGGCGAGATGCACCGCCGCGCAGCCGATCTGGTGACCGATCCGGTGCACAGGCTCAATCATCGTGTCGCCGCCACCCCGGTGCCAGACGCCGCGCTCGCCGACGAACTCGACGCGCTCGCCCAGTCCCGCGCCACCGACGGCGAGTGGGCAGCGGCCGCCGAACTCTATCGACAAGCCGGTCGTCTGACCTCGGATCGGCTTCGCAGTGACCAACGCACCACCCTGTCGGTGGATGCATTGCTGGCCGCAGGTGACTGTGTGAGCGCGGCGTCGTATGTGCCGATCGTGGAGAGCCTGCGAGAGACCGCGCTGCGCAACGCCACCCTGGCATATCTCGCCATCCTGCGTGGCCGGTCTGCTGAAGCGCACCTCCGACTCGAACGCGCTTGGGGAATAGTCAGTTTCGAGCGCGAACCCGACGTTGCTGCACTGATCGCGCAGCGCTTCGTCCTGCACAATCTCGTTCGCTGCCGCGGGGACGAACTCGTCGACTGGGCCGATCGGGCCATCGAGATGGCCGGCGACAACTCCCCCGCCGGAATCGAGGCCGCGGTCATCCGCGGTCTCGGACAGGCGTGGTCGGGAGATACGACCGGCGCCGTCGCCTCGTACACCGACCTCGCCGAACGCGTGCGTTTCGGACCTCAGGCGCAGCGCGTCTCCATGGGCCGCGGCTGGCTCGAACTCGGCATCGACGACATCGGCAGCGCCCGAAGCCATCTGGAGACCGCGGTCTCCATGGCCGCTCTCGGCGGCTCCAACCGGATCTCTCTCTGGTCGTTGGCGTGGCTCGCTCGCGTCGAGTTCCTCACGGGCGATTGGGACACCGCGCTCGTCACCGTGGAGCGGGGGCGCGAACTCGCCGACCGCGGGGGCATCGAGCTGGCCACACCCCTGCTGAACTGGACTGCGGCGCAGATTCATTCGCTCCGCGGAGACTGGTCATCCGCCCACGACGCGGCCGACCGGGCGGCGGCACCGGCGGGCGACTACGAGATCATGCGGATACCGATGCTGCTCGCTCGAGCGCAACTCGCCGAGGCCGCTGCCGATTACGGCAAGGTGATCCGCACGCTCGAACCCTTGCGGCAGATGGCCAAAGACACCCCCGCTCTCGTCGAGCCCGGATGGTGGCCGTGGGTCGACGTCCTCGCCAACGCGCTCGTCGTCGACGGCCGGCTCGACGAGGCCGACGCCCTGCTCACACCGTTCGAGAAACGTACCGCGGCGCGCGGCCATCGATCGGCGGCAGCAAGACTCGGCTATGCCCGGGCCCGGCTCCTCGGTTCCACCGGCGACATCCACGGCGCTCGAAAGACATTCGAGCGGTCACTGGAGCTGTTGGAGGGCCTGCCGCTGCGTTACGACCTTGCGCGCGTGAACTTCGCCTACGGCCAGACGCTACGACGTGCAGGCAAACGCCGAGCCGCCGACACCGTCATGGCCACCGCGCGCGAGATCTACCATTCCCTCGGTGCGACAACGTATGTCGAGCGGTGTGATCGGGAGCTGAAGGCGGGCGGGGTGCACACCGGCCATGCCGGCGCCTCCCACCGCACCGAGCGTGACGTCACCGACCTGACCCCTCAGGAAGAGGCCGTCGCGACCCTCGTCGCGCGCGGACTGTCGAACCGGGAAGTGGCTGCCGAACTGTACATTTCACCCAAGACCGTGCAGTACCACCTCACCCGCATCTACGCCAAGCTCGGGCTGCGGTCGAGGTCGGAGTTGGCGGCGTCGCGATCCTGACCATTGAGGTCGGTTTTGTCGACGACGGTCGCACCGGTCTTCGCCTCCACATCGGAGAACTCCACCCCCGGGGCCAATTCGACGACGTCGAATCCCGTTCCGGTGACGTCGAAGACACCGAGATCGGTGATCACCCTGCTCACCACGGCCTTGCCAGTCAGCGGCAACGAACACTCCGCGACGAGCTTCGGGTCACCCTTCTTGCTGACGTGCTCCATCAGCACGATGACCTGTCCGGCGCCGTTGACAAGATCCATGGCACCGCCGATGCCCTTGACCATGGCCCCGGGCACCATCCAGTTGGCCAGATCACCGTTCGCCGACACCTGCATGCCACCGAGGACCGCGACGTCGACGTGACCGCCGCGGATCATCGAGAAGCTGGTGGCGGAATCGAAATACGACGCGCCGGGCAGCACCGACACGGTTTGCTTGCCCGCGTTGATGAGATCGGGATCGACCTCGTCGTCGTACGGGAACGGCCCCACCCCGAGGATGCCGTTCTCGGCGTGCAGCACGATGTCGGAATCGGCGGGCATGTGATCGGGGATGAGCGTCGGCAGCCCGATCCCCAGATTGACGTAGTCGCCGGGACGCAACTCACGTGCCGCGCGGGCAGCCATCTCGGTGCGGGTCCAGGTCATGGTGTTCTCCTCGGAAAGTGTTGGGTGACAGTCGATCGGGCAGGTCGGGAGATCACGCCGAGACGGCCGCAGGCCGCTCACGGATGGTGCGGTGCTCGATTCCCTTGTCGGCGGCCTGTTCCGGGGTGAGCGCGACGATCCGTTTGACGAAGATCCCCGGCAGGTGGATCTGATCGGGGCCGAGTTCACCGACCTCCACCACCTTCTCGGCTTCGACGATGGTGATGCGCCCCGACATCGCGGCGGGCGGATTGAAGTTGCGGGCGGCGGCGTGGAAGCAGCAGTTGCCCGCCGTGTCGACGACGGCGGCGCGCACCAGCGCGTAGTCGGTGACGATGGACTCCTCGAGCACCATCTCCTGACCGTTGAAGGTGCGGACCTCCTTGGCCGGCGACGCCAGCGCGACCGAGCCGTCGGAGTTGTATCGCCACGGCAGACCACCGTCGGCGACGAGGGTGCCGACGCCGGTCGGGGTGAAGAACGCGCCGATCCCGCTGCCGCCGGCGCGCATCCGTTCGGCCAGCGTCCCCTGTGGGGTGAGCTCGACGGTGACCTCACCGGCGAGGAACTGACGGCCGAATTCCTTGTTCTCTCCGATGTAAGAGGCGATCACCTTGTCGATCCGTCTGGCCTCCAACAGGAGTCCGAGGCCGGCGCCGTCGACGCCACAGTTGTTGCTGACGATGGTGAGGTTTCCGGCACCCTGGGCGAGCAGCGCGTCGATGAGGAACTTGGGGATTCCGGAGAGCCCGAATCCGCCGACCGCGAGACTCGCGCCGTCGGGAATGTCGGCGACTGCCTCGGCGGCGGACGCGGCAACCTTGTTGATGCTCATGACTTCTCCAGATGTTCGATGAGGGCGGCAGTGATGATGGCGGGCTGTTCGGCGTTGGCCAGGTGCGCCGCGTCGTCGACGACGAGCAGCGTGCCGTCGGCGACGGCGTCGACGATGTCGGCGAGCATCTGCGGCGGGGTGGCCGGGTCGTCGGCGCCGGCGATCGCGAGGGTCGGCGCGGTGATCGCGGAGATCTCGTCGCGTTGATCCATCGCGGCGATGGCCTCGCAACATCCCGCATACCCTTCGGCCGGCGTGGCGGCGATCATGTCCCGGTAGTAGGCCAATCGGTCCGAATTCGCCTCGTCGGCAAGGAATCCCGGACTGAACCAGCGGCTGAGTACGCCATCGGCGACGGCGACCGATCCACCGTCGCGGACCACCGCGGCGCGGTCCGTCCAGCCGGCCGCCGGCCCCAGATACGGTGAGGTACACAGCAATCCGAGGCTGCGCACACGATCCGGGTTGCGCACGGCGACCCGCATCGCGGTCATCCCGCCAAGGGAGAGACCCACGATGGCCGCTCGCTCGACGCCCAGGCGGTCGAGCAGGGCGACGAGATCGTCGACGAGGTCGTCGATCCCGTACGGCCCCTGCGGAACCGGCGACGCCCCGTGTCCCCGGGTGTCATAGCGCACCACTCGGAAGGTCTTCTCGAGTTCGGGGACCTGGGCATCCCACATCCGGTGGTCGGAGCCCAGCGAGTTCGACAACACGACGACCGGGGCGTCGGCGGGCCCACTCACATACGATGCGACCTCGACCGCGCTCATCGGATCACCTCGAACACCGCGGCCAGTCCCTGACCGCCGCCGATACACATGGTTTCCAGAACGTGGCGGGCGTCTCGACGCCGCGCCTCGTACGCCGCGGTCGCCAGGATGCGGGCGCCGGTCGCGCCGATCGGATGTCCCAGCGAGATCCCGGAACCGTTGGGGTTCAGGCGTTCGTCGGTCGGGTCGATCTCCCATTCGGCGAGAACGGCGAGCACCTGTGCGGCGAAGGCTTCATTGAGCTCGATCAGATCCATGTCGGCGAGGGTCAGGCCGGCGCGGGCCAGCGCCGCGGCGGTGGCGCCGACCGGTCCGATTCCCATCTCCTCGGGGGCGCAGCCGGTGACGGCCCAGGAACGCAGCGCCAGAAGCGGTGTGAGACCGCGCTTCTCGGCACCGGCGCGGGTGGTGACGACGCACATCGCCGCACCGTCGTTCTGCCCGGACGCGTTACCGGCGGTGACCGTCGAGTCGGGGTCGATGCGGGAACGGATGGCGCGCAGTTTCGACAGGCTCGCGAGGTCGGCGTCGGCACGCGGGTGCTCGTCGCGGTCGACGACGGTGTCGGGTTTTCCGCGACGCCCGGGGATGGTGACGGGCACGAGTTCGTCGGCGAAGCGCCCGGCGTCGTGTGCGGCGATGGCCCTTTCGTGGGAGCGCACCGCGAGTTCGTCCTGCTCGGTGCGGCTCAGCGAGTATTTCTTGCGCAGGTTCTCGGCGGTCTCGATCATTCCACCGGGCACCGGGTGCGACTGTCCGCCCGCGGTGAGGCGACCGCGATCGAGGCGGTCCATCAGCTCGACGCCGCCCTGACGCACCCCAGTCCGCAGGCCGAGCGCATAGTGCTCGACATTCGACATCGATTCGGCACCGCCGGCGATGACCAATTCGGCTCCCCCGGAGGCGATCTGGGCGGCACCATTGAGGATGGCCTGCAGTCCCGAGCCACATCGGCGGTCCACCTGCATGCCGGGCACGCCGATACCGAGACCGGCGTCGAGGGCGGCCATGCGTCCGATGGCGGGTGACTCACCGTTGGCATAGCCCTGTCCGAGGATGACGTCGTCGACATCGCCCTCTCCGAGGCCGGTCCGCGTGGCGAGTTCGCGTAGCAGTGTCGTCGCCAGGTCGGTGACGGTCAGCGGCGCCAGCGCGCCACCCATCCGGCCCACCGGGGTGCGCAGCGGGGAGCAGATGACCACATCGGTGTCGGAAGAAGTCGAGGTGCCAGAACTCATACTCCGAGGCTAGGCCGCACCGCTAATATTCTGAAGTACCAAAATCGCCGCTATTGAGAGCTGTGAAGTATCAAAAGTCGTAGACTCGCATCCATGGAACTGCGTCACCTGCGATACTTCCGCGCGGTCGCCGAGGAGTTGCACTTCGGCCGGGCCGCGCAACGACTCCACATCGCCCAGCCGCCACTGTCGGCACAGATCCGGCAGGTCGAGGCCGAACTCGGCGTCGAGTTGCTGACCCGCTCAACCCGCCGCGTCGAACTGACCCCCGCCGGGACCGCATATCTGACGCAGGTCGTCGCGATCCTCGACGCCGTAGAATCCGCCGGCGCCCAGGCGCGACGCATCGCCGAAGGCCAGGAAGGACACCTGACGATCGGGTGCGTCGGCTCGGCCACCTATTCGCTGCTCCCGCAACTCGTCCGCACGCTACGCGACGAACTCCCCGGGGTGGAGGTCGCGGTCCGCGGCGAGATGCTGGCGCCCGAACTCCTCTCCGCGCTGGAAGAGCGACGGATCGACCTCGCGCTGTTACGACCGCCGATCACCGGGACCGACGCGGTGATCGAACCGATCCGTTCCGACCGGCTGATCGTCGCACTCCCCGACAGCCACCGACTCGCCGACCGCACAGAGCTGTCCGTCGCCGACCTGGCGACCGACGACCTGATCGCCCACGCCGGGCACGGCCGCTCGGTGATGAACTCGGTGATCTCGGGTCTGTGGGCCGACGCGGGGTTCGTGCCACGTATCCGCCACGAGGTCGCCGAGACCTCGACGCTGGTCACACTCGTGGCCGCCGGGTTGGGGGTGGCGATCGTGCCCGCACCCACCGCCGCCCTCGACATCGCCGGCGTGCGCTACGCCGACCTCGTCCCGCACACCAGCGTCGAACTCGTCGCCGCACGACCCGCCCAGGTGCACTCACCGGTGGTCGATGAGGTGGTGACGGTGTTGCATCGCCTGGCGCAGGCGCCGGGATGAACGCGACCCGGGCCCGTCAATAACCCAGGAACTCAATACCCCCAGAAACTCAATAACCCAGGAATGCGTCGGTGCGAATCCGCCAGAACGCCCAGCGGGTTGTGGTGTCGGTGCGGCGAATGGTGGCGGCGGTGGTGCGCACGAACGCGGGATTGCCCGACACGAGATAGTGCGCATCCCCGGAGTGCACCGCACGCCCGGCGAGGTCGACCAACGCCGCGGGTTCGGCGATACCCGCGGTCAGCCCTGCGTCGTCGGAGGTGACCTCGACCCGCGCGCCGGCGGCCCGCAGGATGTCGAGATCGTCGTCGTACACCGTCCGCTCGGCGGCACCGACGACGTGGACGACCGTCAGCCACGACAGGTCGGGGCGGCCGTCACCGAGCGTCAGGGTGCGCAGCATCGATCGGTACGGGGTGATGCCGATGCCGGCGGCCAAGAGCACCAGTGGGTGCCGGCCCACCCGCCCCTCGAGGGTGAAATCGCCGCCGGTGGCGTCTAGATACAGCCGGCTCCGCCGGGATTCGATGAGGTCGGACTTGAAGGTGGACACCCGCGCCGACGGCACGGTGAACGCGAACTCGGCCGGGTTCTCCCCCGGCGCCTCGGCGTAGGAGAACACGCGCCGGGTGCGCTGCCACAACGGCGCCGACCACCGTGGCGCCGACACCATCGCCCACTGACCAGGCGCGAACCGCAACGGCGAGGTCGTCTGCGCGCGAACCCGATAGGTGTTCTCGGCGATGCGGTCGACATACGTGTCGAGCACCACCCGCCCCGCACCGCGCTGGGCGACCAACCGGACCACGAAGGCGTAGACACATCCGACGCCCAGCGCGATCTGCGGCACGAACTCCAGCGAATAGGCGTCAGTGATCTCGAAGGTCTGCTGCCAATTCATCAGCACCGCAACGATGATCGCGTACACGGCGCGGTAAATTCGCGATGTCGGCGAGGTCAACGGCTCGGGCAGCATGACGGCCGCGAGGAACAGCGTGGGCGACGAGACGAACACGAACTGCAGATCCTGACCGCCCTGCGTCACCTGCAGCACTCCGACGGTGGCCAGCGTCGCCAGCAGGAAGACCGTGACGAGCCACCATTCGCGCAGCACGGTCACCAACAGGATGCCGATGATGAGCATCGGATAGAACAGCGGCTCCGCGGCCACCCACCAGAACGGCGAACTCAGCGGCACCCCACCGATACTCACCCCGGCATAGGAGACCGCGTACGCGGCGATCGCCCCGACGACGGCCGGGTTGAGGATCAACCGGCGACGCCACACCACCACGTACTTGCTGATCGCCGCAGCGCCCGCAGCAATCACCATCGACACCGCCGAGGCCGCATCGGACACACCGGGCATGAGGAAGAACAGGATCAACGCCGTGATCGCCCACGAATCCGCACCCGGCGGTACCCGCACCAGCGCCGCACACAGGTACGTTCCGGCGCCCGTGACGGCCAGCGCGATCACCAGTGACACCAGCAATTGTTCTGGGGTATAGGCGAAATCGTTGTCGACGGTAGCGACGATGAACGACACGACGGCCAGTGCGAGCAGCGCGAGCAGCACCGCGCGATGCATGGTCAGCCATCGCGGTGACAGACTGCTGCGCAGTGACGGACTCGTCATACGAACAACTCCAATCCGGGGATCGAGGTGTGCTCGACGACTCCGTTGCCGCGAATCGTCACATGGTCGGGTAGGTCGGTGCCGGCGAACCGGAACCCGGCGATGTCGGAGCCGACCGACAGTGCCGACGTCCGCTCGTGACGCGCACCGAGACCGATCAATTCCGTTGCTGCCGTGAAGAACAGCGCGGTCGCGAGGCCGTCCGCGGTCATCGCGTCGGCCGCGTACACCCAGGTGGCCATGACCTCACGGGTGGGAGCAGCCGTCGTCGGGTCGACGATGTGGTGCCAGTCGCCCCACACGCGACGGTTGGCCGCAGACGCGCACAACGCACCCCCGGTCAATTCGACGAGTCCGATCGCCTTGGTCGGGTCGAGGGGGTGTTCGAGGGCGATCCGTACCGGTTCGTCGCGCGGCGAGATCATCATGTCCCCGCCGGCGTCGACGAGGTAGCGCTCGGTGTGGTCGGCGACGATCGACGCCACCCGGTCGACGGCGAAGCCCTTGCCGGCTGCCCCGACGTCAAGCAGGACGGGGGTGTGGACCACCAATTCGGTACCGTCCCAGTCGATGACGTCGTCCCACGCGGGCGCGGGCACGGTGCGATCGGGGGTCAACGAGTAGTCGGCGTCGTATCCGGCGTCGTCGAGGATCTGCCCGACCAGCGGGGTGAGGGCACCACCGGTGGCGTCGTAGAGCTCGCGATACCACTCCAGCAGACATCGATCCTCGCGGGCGAGGCGGTATCGGCCGGCCGTGCGGGACATCTCGGCGACCGTCGAGTCCGGACGGAAGCGTGACCAGAACCGGTCGATGCGATCGAGTTCGGCACCCACCGCGGCACGCGCACGGTCCGAGAGCGGCCGGTCGGTGGTGATCTCCCAGACCGTGCCGAGCGCCTCGAAACCCCAGTCGGTACTCAACGGGTCGGTACGCACCGGATCAGGCGCGCGCCTGCGACTTGATCTGGGCGATGGCGTCATTGAAGCCACCGGAGGTCAGTGACGATCCGGACACCTTGTGCACGTCGAGATCGTCGATGTTCTTGCCGACCACCTCGGAGTTGATCCCGCTGGCGAACTTCGCCTGGAACTCCGCTGACGTTCCGCGGGTATGACTGCGATCGAGATCGACCTTGGTGATCGTCGCATTGTCGAGCGTGACGGTCACACCGATCTGCTGCGGGCCGCCCGGGGAGACGTAATGCCCGGTCGCACTGTAGGTGCCGCTCTTGTACTCGCCGGAGCCGCCTGCGGAACCGGTCGCCGAGGTGGCCGAGGCCGCCGCGCCCGTACTCTGGGTGGCGTCGGAGGCCGTCGCGTCGTCGGAACCGCATGCGGCGGTCGCCAGGCCCACGGCGGCGACGGCGGCAACCACCCCGGTCGCGCGGGTCACGGTCACGAACTCATCTTTGCGGACCATGGTCCGGATTGATCGGGTCATGGTTCCCCATTCTGGGGCACGATCACCGTGGCGCGCCTCCCCCGAGGCCGATGTCTTAGGGTATCCCAAGAAACTTCGCAGCCACCTGCCGGATTCATGCCGGCGGATCAGCGTCCGGCGGCCGCCACGCGCGCCTGGATGGCGTTGACGAACACCGACGAGATGTCGTCGGCGGTCTTGGCGACATACGAGGTACCGCCGGTCGCGTCGGCGATCTGCTTCAAAGCGTCGGTGTCGGCGTCGGAGGAGATGCCGATGGTGAGCACGAGTACCGGCCGCGCCGGATCCTCGAGCTTCTTGAGCTCGGTGATCAGCTCGTCGAGGCTGATGCTGCCGGGATCCTCGTTCTCGCCGTCGGTCATGATGATGACGCTGTTGGAGTAGGTCGGATCGTAGGTGCTCTGGACCTGCTTGAATGCGGCGAGGGTGGTGTCGTAGAGACCCGTCGCCCCGCCGAGGTTCTGCGGCGCCAGCCCCTGCGTCACCGCGGCGGCGAGTTCGTCACGGTGGGTCTTTCCGTTGGCCGCGGGCGCGTCGAGCCGACGGATGTCGGACAGCGACACCCAGTCCTGGCCGCCCGGGCCGCGGTTCTGGCTGAACGCCCAACCGCCGATCTCGGCGTTGTTCGGGAAGAGCTTCAGTCCCTGCAACGACGCGTCGATCAACAACTGCGCCCGGGTCTCGGAACCGACGCGCTGCTGCATCGATCCGGAGGTGTCCTCGACGACGAGCGTGCGGATCGGCACGCCGAGCACCTGCCACTGCCGCAGTGCCTTGTCGACCTCGGCGGGATCGCGCAGCGTGAGCACCTGCACCGGCTGACCAGTGCCGTACGGGTGATCGCCACCGGCCGGCTTGCCGTTCGGCAGACGAAATGCCGCGTCGGCCAACGGTTGTGCGGCATTGCCGGCGATACCGGCGGCCAGCGCCTTGCCCGCGTCGTCGGCGTCGCCCTTGCGCGCCGAACCGGCGGTGTTCACCAACGGGTAGTCCAGCAGCACAGTGCCGTCGGCGGGAATCGCGAACTTCAGCTGCGATCCCGGATGGGTGCGCATGAACATCACGTACTGCTGTTCGGTCGTCACCGCCGGCACCTCGGAGGCGTTCGCCAGATTGAGGCGCGTGCCCTCGCTGTCGTTGGTCAGACGAACGTTGTTCTGCTGCACCGCAAGTACCGTCATGCCCTCGAGTAGTTGATCCTCGGTGAGCTTGTTGGCATTGACCTCGGCGAGTGCGCCGACGATCGGTGCGTCGCCGCTGCTGGTGTCCACCGGGCTGCCCGCGCGCAGATCGGGCAGCTTCATGACCTGCTCCCAACTGGTCAGCTGCGGCACGTTCTTGCCGACGACGACGGTGGGGGTGGACACCAACGACGGTGAGGTGAGATCGAGTTCCTGACGGACCTGGGTGATGACGCGGCGAGCCTGCAATTGCGAATCCGGCACCCACAGATCGGGGCGCTGATCACCACTGGTCAACAGACCCGGGGCGGCCGACCCGGCCACCGAGTCGACCGAGTAGTCGTAACAACTGTTGGCCGACACCGTGGCCGCGGAATCCCGCAACGCCGAGGCGATCGTCGGATCGGCGGCGACGGTCACACTCGTCCGGTCACCGTGACAGGCACCCGAACCGACGGTGCGCCACACCACGAATCCGGTCACGAGGGCGGCAACGACCACCAGTGCGCCGAGACCCCACAGCAGGGCGCCGCGACGCGACGACCGCACCTTGCGGTGCTCGAAACCGAAGTCGGTGGCAGCACCGGACTGACCGTCACCCGGACGGCCGGGAGCGCGCCCGGAATCCGCAGGCTCGTTGCTGTGCCGCCCCATGTGCGCACTCCCCCTGTGTTGTCGAACCCTGTGTTGTCGAATCCGGTTGGTGTCGAGCCCGGCAGTGTCGAAGTCAGCCGAACTTCTGCTGGAAGGTCGTCAGCGATGTGTGCAGATCCCCGTGGACCACCTTGGCCGTCGCAATTCCGATCGGCCCCATCAACGGGAGACCACCGAGGTCGACGAGGAACGTGATCGTCGATCCCGAGGAACGGGGCTCCACCGACAGGTCGAGCTTCACCTTGATCCCGCCCTTACCCGAACCCTTCAGCCGCACCTCGCTGCCCTCGACATACTTGTCGACGACCCAGTCGATGCGCACGGGATTGCCCTTCACCTTCACGATGGAGGTCACCTTGAGTCCCTTGCGCAATTCGTGCGGCTGCGGCACCGGACTACGCCATCCACCATGCAGCACCAACCACTCGTCGAAACGCGACAGATCCGACGCCGCGGTCCAGGTGTCTGCGGGTGACAGCTCGAGGTCGATGGAGTCGCTCGTCTTCGCCATGGTGTGGAAGCCTAACCGGTGATGCAGGTGCACAGACGACGACCCGAGCCTTGCCCAACCGGGCGCGACCGGCTGACCGCGGCGATCGCCCATCCCGATCCCACCGTCGGGGCACGAACGCTGCTCGACGCGATCCTCGTCGGGCACGACGTGAGCCTGCGGATCACCGAGGTCGAGGCCTATGCGGGACCGCGCGATCCCGCGTCGCACGCCTTCGTGCGCACTGCGCGCTCGGAGATCATGTACGGCCCACCCGACCGGCTCTACGTGTACCACATCCACGGCCATTTCTGCGCGAATGTGGTGACCGGGCCCGACGGGTTGGCATCGGCGGTGCTGCTGCGCGCCGGTGAGGTACTCGACGGATCGGCACTCGCACATCGTCGACGAGCGGCCGGTCGGGCGGCACCGGTCGCCGAGTCGGCGCTGGCGCGTGGTCCGGGCAATCTGACCCGTGCGCTCGGGATCACGATGGACGATCTGGGCGCCGACCTCGGCGATGACACGCCGGTCACGCTGCTACCCGCGGACGAACCGATCGACCCGGCAGCGATCAGCGCCGGCCCACGGGTAGGTGTGCGACGCAATGCCGACCTCGCGTGGCGGTTCTGGCTCACCGACGACCCGACGGTGTCGGCGTATCGCCGACACCCGCGGGCCGCAGCGGGAACTTAGGCGGGATTCTGCGGCGGCTGGTTGGGGGTATCCGGCTTCTGTGTTTCCGGGTTCTGTGTTTCCGGATTCTGGGTTTCCGGATTTTGGGCCCCGACGGCCTTGCGGGCCGCGTCCTGCGCCTTGTCGACCTGCGAGGCGTACTTACCGCCGGTCGCCTTGTCGATGGCGTCGCCGCCCTTGTCGATCAGACTCGGGTTCTTCTGCAGTGCGGCCTTGGCCTTGTCGACCAATCCCTTGAGATCCATGACCAGCTCCTCGTGGTGGGGTGATGACCGTCTGTCACACGGTGTACAGATCGGGCGAAGCGGTCCCCGAGTGTAGGTGCCGCGTCGAGCTCATGCCAGCGATTCTCCCTCGGCGCCGTCGATGTGCTCCGAGTCGCGATCGCCGACCAGACGCGGCAACAACCGCGACACGATCTCCACACCCGCGATGCCGCAGGCCGCGGCGATGAACGCGACCACGTTCATGTCCCAGTTCGACGAATCCAGTTTGAACATGTGCTGCGTCCACGGCCAGGCGAAGATGATCACGTAGGCGCCGACGGAGGCGACCAGCAGCACGATCTTCCACCACGTGTACGGCCGCGCGACGACGGCCAGGACGTAGAGGGCTACGGCGATCAGGCAGATCAGGGTGGCCGTGGCCGCCTGGGTCTGCGCGGGCGGGAGGTCGACGCTGTCGCCACCCAACGCCACCCCGGTCCCGCCGGGATTGACGATGACGTAGGTGATGAACGCGGCGAGCCCGACGATGATGCCGTTGGGTACCGCCTGGGTCAGCACCCGACGGACGAAGCCGGTCCGGGCACGCTCGTTGTTCGGGGCGAGCGAGAGGATGAATGCCGGCACGCCGATGGTGAACCATGCCGAGATGGTGACGTGGATGGGTTGGAAAGGGTAACTGAGCGAGGCGAATCCGAAGATCTTGCCGGCCACCCCGGCAACCCCGACGAACAGTGCGAGCAGCACCGCGTACACGGTCTTGGTGAGAAACAGGTTGGATACGCGCTCGATGTTGCCGATCACCCGTCGGCCTTCGCCGACCACATACGGCAACGTCGCGAATTTGTTGTCCAGCAACACGATCTGCGCGACCGCCCGGGCCGCCGAACTGCCCGATCCCATGGCCACGCCGATGTCGGCGTCCTTGAGCGCGAGGACGTCGTTGACGCCGTCACCGGTCATCGCCACGGTGTCCGCGCGCGACTGCAGCGCCGCGACCATCGCACGCTTCTGGTCGGGACGCACCCGGCCGAAGATGACGCCGTCGGAGACGACCTCGGCGAGCTCGGCGGGATCGTCGGGCAGGCTACGCGCATCGACGGCCGACTCGGGTGAACCGAGACCCAGCGACTGGGCCACCGCGCCCACCGAGCGCGCATTGTCGCCGGAGATCACCTTCACCTCGACGTGCTGGGACGCGAAATAGTCGAGGGTATCGCGGGCGTCGTCACGCACCCGCTGTTCGAGGACGACGAGCGCGACCGGCGTCAGCGTCCCGGGAACGGTTGTCGCCGAACCGCTCTCGGTGGGCGCGGCATCGGGGTCGGTGTCGACCGGGACGTCGGTGTGCCCGAGCAGCAACACCCGCAGTCCGTTGGCGCCGATCTCCGAGGCCAGCGTGGCCGGCGCGGAGTCCGGGTCGAGGAGCACATCGGGGGCACCGAGAATCCAGTTGCCGCGATCGGCACCGGAGGCGTCGGCGAGCGACATGCCGCTCCACTTCTTGGCGGAGGTGAACGGCTCGATGGCGGTGAGATGCCAGTCCGGGGCCTGCGGGTAGGCCTCGGCCAGCGCGAGCACGCTCGCGTTGGGGCTGCGGTCGTTGGCGGCGAGCGCGGCGAGGACGTCGTCGACCGACGTGTGCTCGGCGGCGTCGCCGACCCCACGCACCTCCGACAGCCGCATGCCGTTCTCGGTGAGCGTGCCGGTCTTGTCGGCGCAGACGACGTTGACGCGGGCGAGGCCCTCGATCGCGGGCAGTTCGTTGACCAGGCATTGGCGGCGCCCGAGCCGGACGACGCCGACGGCGAACGCGATCGAGGTCATCAGGACCAGTCCCTCGGGCACCATCGGCACCAGCGCGGCGACCATGCCCAACAGCGACGCACGCAGCCCGTTCCCGCTGATGAACAGCTGATTGACGATCGTCAGGACACCGGCCGGGATGAGCAGCCACGTGATCACCTTGAGGATCTCGTTGATCCCGGACATCAGCTCCGAGGACACCAGCGTGAACTTCGACGCCTCGGCGGCCAGCTGCGAGGCGTAGGCGTCGGCGCCCACCTTGGTGGCCCGGTACGCGCCGGATCCGGAGACCACGAAGCTGCCGGAGAGGATCTTGTCGCCCGCGGCCTTGTCGACGGCGTCGGCCTCACCGGTGAGCAGCGATTCGTCGACGTCGAGGACCAGCGATTCGACGACCTCACCGTCGACGACGATCTGATCGCCCGCGCCGACCTCGATGATGTCGTCGATGACGACCTCGGCGGGCGGCAACTCGTGCACCTGCCCGTCGCGGCGTACCCGGGGCCGGGTCTGACCGACGATGGCCAGCCGGTCGAGGGTGCGTTTGGCGCGGATCTCCTGGATGATGCCGATGCCGCTGTTGGCCACGATGAGCAGACCGAAGAGGCCGTTGATGAACGAGCCGGTGAACGCGACGATGGCGAACAGCACACCGAGGATCGCGTTGATCCGGGTGAACACGTTGGCGCGGATGATGTCGGCGACGCTCCGCCCGGAGCGATCGGGCATCGAGTTGACCTGCCCGGCGGCGACCCGTTCGGCCACCTCGTCGGCGGTCAGTCCGGGATTGGTGGCTCCGGTGTCGATCAGTCCGCTCACGCCGAGGCTTCCCACCACTGCGGATCGGTGAGACCGGTCCCCGACCGACGGGTGAGGTCGATGCTGCCACCGGGCTGCGGAACCATCACCGTGGTCGCGTTGCGGCCGGCGCTGGGCAGCAGTCGCGCGATCGGCTCGGCCCACGGGTGGCGGGCAAGGGAGAACGTGCCCCAGTGGATGGGGACGAGAACGGCATCGGTGCCCGCCGACCCGGAGACCATCCGGTGGATCGCGACGGCCTCCTCGGGGTCGACGTGGACGTCGGGCCACAGCGTGTCGTAGGCGCCGACCGCGATGAGCGTGAGGTCGAACGGACCGAGCTGCGCGCCGAGGTCCTCGAAGCGTTCGGTGTAGCCGGTGTCGCCGGAGAAGAACACGCGATGGGTCGGTCCGACGATCGCCCAGCTCGCCCACTGGGTGAGGTCGCGGTCGAACATGCGGCCCGAGAAATGCCGGGCCGGCCCGCACGTGAAACTCACATGACCGGTCCGACCGGTGACCTCCACGGTCTCCCACAGATCGGCCTGCCGGATGCGATCGGCCGGCACACCCCAGGACAGCAGGTGTGCAGCGACCCCGAGCGGGGTGACGAAGGTGGCCGCGGGCTGGGTGTCGGCGATCGTGCGCACGGTCGCCATGTCCAGATGGTCGTAGTGGTCGTGGCTGATCAGCACGACGTCGAGGGGCGGGAGGTCGGCGGCCGGGAGCGGGGCGCGGTGCATCCGGGCGGGACCGATGACCTGCGACGGCGAACACCGCTGGGAGAACACCGGGTCGGTCAGCACCCGCATCCCGTCGATCTCGACAAGGGCCGAGGCGTGCCCGAGCCAGGTGACCGCGAGTGCCCGTGCGTCGTCGGGAAACGTCGGACGCTCAACCCGGATGGGTGTCGTCGGACGTCCGGGGCGTCGGGCCATGTCGAGCGCGACGCGCAGGTCGGGCGCCGACCCGGCCGACGGCGGTTCGGGGTTGGTGAAGGTCCGGCCCACCAGGTTCGGAGAACCCGCGACATGTCGCCAGATCGATTCCGGGTCGGCGCCGATCGCCCGTGCCGCGGGCAGTCCCGCCGAGGCCAGGGAGTCGACGGCCGCACCTGCCGCGCGCACGCCGAGCGTGCTGACCGAGGTCTTCATCCGCCCCAACACGTCGGTGGGCGTCTTTTCGATGGGCGTTGTCACGATCCTCAGCGTAACCGTGCCCGCCGGAAAGTCGTGGTACCGGAAAAGGGGGACACGGCTTGGTAGCATTCTCGCCTGCAACCAAGTTCACGCGTGTGCGGAGTTCACACGCTGGTCGGGAAGTGAAATTTCGTTGGCACGGATGTCCGTCACGGATCGGCGCGCAGCGCTCGTCGAGGCCGCATATCGGGTCATCGCCGACCACGGCGTCGAGGGCGCGACGACCCGCCGGATCTGTGCGCACGCCGACATGCCACTCGCGAGCTTCCATTACGCCTTCGAATCCCGCACCGCCCTGTTGTGCGCGGTGATGGAGACAGCGGTTCCCACCGACATCAATCAGATGCTGCACACGATCCAGGCCGAGGACGACGTCGTCGCCGGGTCGGCGGTGGAGGCGATGGAAACCACCATGCGCCACCAGCTCGATGCGTTCTACGCCATGCTCAAAGCCGACCCGGGTCGGCTGCAGGCCACGATCTCGCTCGGCATCTACGCGCACAACCATCCCGAGCTGCAGCGTCACGGCAAGAAGATGTACGAGAATCTCTACGGCGTCGCCGCCGCGGGCCTCGACGCCGGGGCAGCGCGCTGCGGTGTTCGGTTCGTCACCCCGTCCACCGAGATCGCGCCCGCGATGATCGGCGCGTTGATCTCGATCACCTTGATCTACTTGAGCACCGCCGACGACTCCGTCGTCAACACGCTCATGGAATCACTTGTCCGACAGACGATGTCGGCTGTCGTTGCGGATGATGAGGCTTCATGACGTCGGCCACCCCCATGGGACTGTGGGAGCGCGACCCGCGCCGGTACTGGGAGGGCTTCACCGAGGCGCTCACCGCGGCAGGAGTCGACAGTCCCGCCCTGGTCCTCGACACGTCCGCGCTCGAACACAATGTGGCCGACCTGCTGCGCCGCGCCGGTGGCGTACCCATCCGCTTGGCCAGCAAGTCGTTGCGGGTCCGCTCGGTCATCGCCGACCTCGTCGCCCGCCCGGGATTCGCCGGGGTGCTGGCCTATGACCTGGACGAAGCACGCTGGCTGGCAACCGAATCCGGTATCACCGATGTGTTGATGGGATACCCGACGGTGCGTGCGAGCGCCATCGGCGAGTTCCTCGCCGACGAGATGGCCACCACGCGGGTGACGTTGCTCGTCGACTCCGTGGCGCATCTCGACGCGATCGATGCAATCGCGGCTCCCGGCTCCCGGCCGTCGGTCCGGGTCGCCATCGACCTCGACGCGTCGTTGCGTGCACTCGGCGGTCGAGTGCATCTCGGTGTACGGCGTTCACCCATCCACGATCTCGACGCCGCGCTTGCCCTCGGTCGCTCGATCGTCGATCGCCCGGGTTTCGATCTGGTCGGCGTGATGTCCTACGAGGCACAGGTCGCCGGGGTCGGCGACGATGTACCCGGCAAACGCGCGAAGAACGGGGCCGTGCGTCTGATGCAGCGTGCCTCCATGGCCGAGATCCGGCGTCGCCGTGGACGAGTCGTGGCGGCGCTGCGCGACATCGCACCGCTGGAGATCGTCAACGCCGGCGGCACCGGTTCCCTGGAGGCCACCTCGCGGGACACCTCGGTGACCGACATCGCCGCCGGCAGCGGCGTTTTCGGCGGCCACCTGTTCGACACCTACCGTCGCTTCCGGCCCGCACCGGCGCTCGCGTTCGGGCTCGACGTGGTGCGTGTTCCCGCGCCGGGCTTCGTCACCTGCGCCGGCGGCGGATGGATCGCCTCGGGCCCACCGGCACCCGATCGCCTGCCCCGCCCGGTGTGGCCCCGCGAGCTGCACTATGTGGCGACCGAGGCGGCCGGTGAGGTGCAGACGCCGCTGCACGGACCGGGAACCGAGGACCTGCGGATCGGGGATCGGGTCTGGTTCCGTCACACCAAATCCGGCGAGGTGTGCGAACGGTCGTCGCGAGTCGCGCGCATCGCGCGAACTGCCGACGGGACGGCCCGGGTCGACGAGCTGGTACCCACCTACCGTGGAGAAGGGAAGTGCTTCCTGTGACCGTGGCGAGTTGGCGCAACTGGGGCGGGACGGCGCAGTGCACACCGGACGCCGTGCACTCCCCCGCCCGGATCGACGACGTCGTCGCGCTGGTCGAGCGTGCCGCGCAGACACATTCGACGGTCAAGGCCGTCGGGGCGGGCCACAGCTTCTCCCCCATCGCCGTGGCGCCGCAGCATCAACTGGACATGTCCGGGTTGCGCGGACTCGTCGACGTCGACGCCGACGCCCGGCGCGTCACGCTGCGTGCGGGCACCCATCTGCACGAGCTACCCGCCCTGCTCGGTGAGCACGGTCTGGCCATGACCAACCTCGGCGACGTGGACCGGCAAACCATCTCCGGGGCCACCTCCACCGGAACCCACGGCACCGGAATCGCTTTCGGCGGCATCAGCACCCAGATCGTCGGCGCAACCCTCGTGTCCGGAACCGGTGAGGTCGTCACCGTGTCCGAGGACGATCCCGACCTCGCCGCCGTCGCGTTGGGCCTCGGCGCGCTCGGCATCCTCGTCGACCTGACCATCGAGTGCGTTCCCGCGTTCTCCATCCGGGCCGAGGAGTACCCGCTCGACGCCGACGACGCGATCGACGGCTTCCTCGAACGCGTTGAGACACAAGATCATCACGAGTTCTACTGGTTCCCGCACACCACCTGCGCGCTGACGAAGACCAACACCCGACTCGACGGCCTGGTCGAGCCGTCGGGTACCGGCGCGGTACGCCGCTACATCGATGACGAGATCCTCTCCAACCGCGTGTACGGCGCCGTGTGCGCGCTCGGCTCCCGTCTGCCCGCAGTGGTTCCCGCGATGAGTCAGCTGTCCGGGCGGGTGCTGTCGGCCCGCACGTTCACCGACCGCTCCGACAAGGTGTTCGTCTCCTCTCGCACCGTCCGCTTCCGGGAGATGGAGTACGCGGTCCCGCTGGAGGCGACCCCGTCGGCACTGCGCGAGCTACGAAAGATGATCGACGGCAAGCGCTATCGGGTCAGTTTCCCCGTCGAGGTCCGCGCCGCCGCTGGCGACGATCTGATGCTCTCGACCGCATCCGGTGGACCACGGGGGTACATCGCCGTGCACCGATACCACCACGACGACCCCGCCGACTCCGCCGCATATTTCGCCGATGCCGAGGCGATCATGACCGCTCACGGCGGTCGCCCGCACTGGGGCAAGATGCACACACGCGACGCCGAGTATCTCCGGTCGGTCTACCCGCGCTTCGACGAATTCCTGGCCGTCCGAGACCGCTTCGACCCGGATCGGGTGTTCACCAACCCCTACCTGCACCAGGTGCTGGGTTCCTGACGGTTCCGGCCACCGTGGTTGCCGAACCAGCACCGGCACAAGCGGTCTCGAGGCTCGTCGCTATCGCTCCTCACACCTCGACCACCGGGGTGGGGCGGCTCGACACCGGAATGAGGACGCCGTCCCTTCCGATGGTCGAGGTGCCGACGAGCGCAGCGAGGAGGCCTCGAGACCCGCCGCACCGATCAGCGTCCACAACCCCCACGGCTACCGAACCAGCTCCGGCACAAGCGGTCTCGAGGCTCGTCGCTATCGCTCCTCACACCTCGACCACCGGGATGGGACGGCTCGACCACCGGGATGGGACTGCTCGACCACCGGGATGGGGAGGTCCCGCCACCGGGATAGGGCGGTTCGACTGCCGGGATAGGGCGGTTCGACTGCCGGGATAGGGCGGCTCCACCACCGGGATAGGGCGGTTCGACTGCCGGGATGGGGCGGCTCCACCACCGGGATGAGGACGCCGTCCCTTCCGATGGTCGAGGTGCCGACAAGCGCAGCGAGGAGGCCTCGAGACCCACCGCAGCCCGAGTGGCGCGCGCGGGCCAGGGCGCCGACACTGGGAGTATGCGTGATGTTCTCCCCGCCTTGGTTCGGCACCTGGAGCGCGGTCCGGTCGCCCTGGCCCGGGTGATCTCGACGACCGGCGCGTCGCCGCGTGCCGTCGGGTCGGCCATGCTGATCACCGCCGACGGGGAGATCATCGGGTCGTTGTCGGGCGGGTGCATCGAATCGGCGATCATCGACAGTGCCGCACAGGCGTTGAGCGACGAGACCGCGATCATCGAGCACTTCGGGCTCGCCGACCCCGACGGCATCGCGATCGGATTGACCTGCGGTGGAGAGATGGAAGTGCTCGTCGAGCCGCTTGGCGCCGGGCACCTGAGCGCGGTGCGACTCCTCGCCGCGGCGGTGGCCGCAGGCACACCGATCGCCCTGGCCGCCACCCTGAGCGCAAGCCCGGCATGGCACGTGGCCACTCCCGATGACCAGCGACCGTGGCGACACCTCGACGCCGACATCGCCGACCTACTCGCCACCGGACGCAGCGGCATCATCGGTGTCGACGACTGCGAGACCGGCCCACAGGGGGACCGGCCACGCACGTTTGTGCAGACCTTCGGCCCACGCTCACGGCTGATCCTGGTGGGCGCCAACGATTTCGTCCGCGCGCTCGCCACCCTGGGGTCGGCGCTCGGCCATCACGTGACCGTCGTCGATGCCCGCGCGGTGTTCGCGACCCGCGCGCGGTTCCCCGACGCCGACGAGGTGATCGTCGACTGGCCCCATCGCTATCTCGCCCACGAGATCGCCGAACACCGCACCGACAGGTCGACCTGCGTGTGCGTGATGACCCACGACACCAAGTTCGACGTGCCGGCGTTGCGCACGGCGTTGGGTTCCGACCGGGTGGGATTCGTCGGCGCGCTCGGTTCCCGACGGACCGTCGCCGACCGAAACGCCCGCCTCGTCGAGGCGGGCGTTACAGCAGATCAGTTGGCGCGGTTGCGTTCTCCGCTGGGTTTGGATCTCGGGGCACACACCCCGGCCGAGGTCGCCGTGTCGATCGCCGCTCAACTGATCGCCGACCGGCACGACGCCTCGGGGATGTCGTTGACGCTACGGAGTGGACCCATCCACCGGTGACCCCGAGGCCGGCGACTCCGCCGCGGGTTCGCCGGTGGTGGAATCGACGGCGATGTCGGAGGTGACCGACGACGTCGGGGCGGCCGACATGTCCTGTGCGGGAAGCACATGCTCACCGGTGCGGTCGCAGGACAGCGCCAGCGAACTGATGTACTGCTTCTCACCGTTCGGGCCGGGGACCGCCGAGGCGATCATGTCCGGGCGTTCGAACTCGATGCCGGTGACACAGCACAGCAGGCGCGCATCGGTCGGGTTGCCGTGCTCGTCGTACATCGGGATGTCGATGCCGTCGTCGTGACGACGCAGGTAGTACTTGCCCTTGGTGGCCAGCGCCAGGATCGGCGGCAACAAGACGGCGAGCACCAATGCCACCAGCGGCGAGTACGGCTGGATCGCATCACCGAAGACGTGGAAGTACACCAGGATCGAGGCTCCCGCCGACACGATCAGCGATCCGAACCCGACGGGGTTCACGTTGTGGATCATGCCGCGCCGGAACTCGGGCTGCTTGGGCGAGATCCCGAGCAGGTACTTGTTGATCGCGATGTCGGAGGCCACGACGGCGATCCAGGCGATACCGCAGTTGGCGTAGAAGTTGAGCAGGTTGTTTAGGAAGCTGAACATGTCGGCTTCCATCAACACGATGGCGATGAAGACGTTGAAGAACAGGAACACCAGTCGACCCGGGTAGGTCTTGGTGACGCGGGTGAAGGCGTTGGTCCAGGCCAGCGATCCCGAGTATGCGTTGGTGACGTTGATCTTCACCTGGCTGATGACCACCAGGATCACCGCGAGGGTCAGTGCGAGCCAGTGCGGCAGGAAGTCCTGATAGATCTCGACGAACTGATGCACCGGCTGGTTGGCGATCCCGGCGTTGTCGATGCTGATGCCGATGAGGTACACGGCCAGGAACAGGCCGACGATCTGCTTGATGGCACCGAAGAACACCCAGCCCGGTCCGGCGGTGAGGGTGGCGATCCACCACTTGCGGTTGTTCTCCGGGGTGCGCGGCGGCATGAATCGCAGGTAGTCGATCTGCTCGGCGATCTGCGCGATCAGCGACAGACACACGCCTGCGGCCAGCATGGTGCCGGCAAAGCTGACACCCTTGCCCAGCGGGTTGCCCGCCGAGTCGACACCGCTGAACGCGAAGAAGTCACCGATCGCCGACGGGTGCTTGATCACCAGGTACAGGAACGGCAGCACCATCATGATCAGCCACAGCGGGGTGGTCCACACCTGCAGTTTCGCCAGGGTGTTCATGCCGTAGATGACCAGCGGGATGATCAGCACCGAGGACAGCAGGTAGCCGATCCACAGCGGGATGTGCAGGCCCAGCTGGAGGCCCTGCGCCATGATCGAACCCTCGAGTGCGAAGAAGATGAAGGTGAAGGACGCGAAGATGACGTTGGTCAGCACCGAGCCGTAGTAACCGAATCCGCTTCCGCGCGTGATGAGGTCGAGGTCGATGTTGTACCGCGCGGCGTAGTAGGCCAGCGGATAGCCGGTCAGCACGATCACCACCGCGAAGAACAGGATGCCCCACAAGGCATTTCCCGTGCCGTTGGCGATGCCGATGTTGGCACCGATCGCGAAGTCGGCCAGGTAGGCGATACCGCCGAGGGCCGAGATCGCGACGACCCCCGGGCCCCACTTGCGATAGCTGCGCGGTGCGAACCGAAGTGTGTAGTCCTCCAAGGACTCACGCGCGGCGGCTGCCTGCGCACCAGTGGCGATGATGCTGTGTTCGGCGTTCTCGATCTCTCCGACCCCTGCGGAGAGATCGTCGGCTCCGTGGTGTTTTTTCGACACGCAGTCCCCTTCCAGGAATGAACTGCGATCACGCTAGGGCTGACGCGTTTCTGAAAGGCACCCCTGCATGTTTCGGGAACGTTACGCGCTCGGCAAACCGGGCTATCCGAACACCGGAGGCACCGAACCGATGGGCCCGAACTACTTTCCGGAGAAGCGTGGGGCTCGGCGCTCGGCGCGCGCGGCGCGGCCCTCGGCGAGATCGTCGCTGTGCCAGGCACGCATCATCGCGGCATGACGTTCCTCCGGTGCCACGTCCCGGGCGCCGTCGCCGTTGAGGACGAGTTTGTAGTGCTGCAGGGTCAGCGGCGCCAGTTCGGCGATGGTCGCCGCCCAATGCTGGGCGTCGGCCAGATCACCGATGCGATTGGCGAATCCGAGGTCGTGGGCCCGATCGGCCGAGAGTGGATCGCAGCCGATCAGCATCCCGGCGGCCTGCCCGGCGCCGACGAGTGAGACCAACCGGCGGATGGTCCATTCATCCACGGCGACACCGATTTTGGCGGCCGGGATGCCGGCGATCGCATCGGGTGCCATGACCCGCAGGTCGGCGGCCATGGTCAGCTGGAGTCCGGCGCCGAGCGCCGCACCGTTGACCGCGGCGATCACCGGGACCGGGGTCGACTCGATCTGCTGCAACGTGGCGACGAGGTGGTCGAGGAAGCCGGGGTCATACACCGGACCCGACAGGTCGGCGCCGGCGGAGAACGCACTGCCACGCCCGGTCAGCACGATCGCCCGTGCACCCGCATCGACCGCGGCGGTGAAGGCCGCGCCGAGAGCCTCGATCACCTCTCCGTTGAGAGCATTGCGCTTGTCGGGGCGGTCGAGTTCGATTGTCGTCACCGCACCATCTGCACTCGTTGCAATCATGAACGCAGAGCCTACCGAGCCGGTGGCCGACCGGAGGCCGGTACATGCCGCTCACATGGACATGACAGGCTGGCGGGATGCACACCGATACCGATGTCCTCGTCATCGGCGGGGGGCAGGCGGGATTGTCGGCGGCCTACTTCTTGGAACGCTTCGGGCTGCACGGACGGTATCGGCTCCTCGACCATTCACCCAGCCCCGGCGGCGCCTGGCAGTACCGATGGCCGACGCTGACCCTCGCCGCCGCAAATCATGTCCACGACCTGCCCGGATACGGGCTCGTCGAGGCGCTCGGCGTCGAGTGCGATCAGTTCCCGGCGGCCACCGCCGTCCCCGACTATTTCGGTCGGTACGAGGAGAAGTTCGGGCTGACGGTGGCGCGACCGGTCCACGTGCGCGCGGTGCACCGCGACGGTGACGGCTTCCGGGCGTCGATCGTGGCGCCCGACGAGCACGGCGAACGCCGGGAAACCGAGGTGACGACGCGGACGCTGATCAACGCCACCGGTACCTGGGATCGGCCGTTCATCCCGCACATCCCGGGCATCGGCGACTTCCGGGGACGCCAGTTGCACACCCACGACTACACCAGACCCGAGGAGTTCGCCGGACAACGCGTCCTGGTGGTCGGCGCCGGGATCTCGGCGATCCAACTCCTCATCGAGATCGCCCGCAACGCCCCCGAGGTCACCACGTTCTGGTGTTCGCGTACCGAGCCGCACTTCCGCGATGGACCCTTCACCCCCGAGGAGGGCCGGGCGGCGGTCGCACGTGTCGAGGAGCGGGTGCGTGCCGGCCTGCCGCCGACCTCGGTGGTGTCGGTGACGGGCCTGTCACTGACGCCGGCCATCGCCGCGGCCCGGCGCGACGGGATTCTGCGGTGGCGACCGATGTTCACCCGGATCACCGAGACCGGGGTGTGCTGGGATTGCGGTAGCGGTGACCTCGGGGTCGGCGATCTCAGGGGCGGCGATCTCGGGGACGGTACCGAACTCGACGTCGACGTCCTGTTCTGGAACACCGGATTCCGCAGTGCGCTGGACCATCTCGCGCCCCTGCACCTGCGTGCGCCGGGTGGCGGGATCACCATGACCGGCCGACTCGCCACGACCGTGGCCGCCGATCCCCGCATCCAATTGCTCGGCTACGGACCGTCGGCGTCGACGATCGGCGCGAATCGGGCGGGCCGGGAGGCCGCACGCGTGATCGTCGATCTGCTCGACGCCTCCTGATCAGCCGTTCACCGACAGTTCACCACGGCACGCGCCGGAGCTCGTGTAGCGCACGAGGGCGCCGAGGGTGTCGACGGTGACGTCGAAAGCCACTCGGCCCGAACCTGTCTCGATGCGCGCCATGGTGCTTGATCCGCCGAAGGCGCCGATGCGGGTCCACCCGGACGATGCGTCGCCGGAACCACCGCCCGGGGCGGTGTTCGTCCACGACACGCGCACGCGCTGATCGAATCCGAGCAGCGGTGGCGGCGTCGTCACCGTCAGCGACACGGTGCCCGAGCCCGCCGAGGCCACCGTGACCGAGCTCGTCGATCTCAGTAGCCCCAGATCGGCGAGATTCGGGTTCACATAAATCATCGCGCAGAATCGCGTGGCCGGCGCGGCCTGCGCCGGTGCGAGACCGACCGTGGACGACGCGACCACCACGGCGGCGGTGACCAGGACTGGGGCGCTCACCCGGGCGGCACCGGGTATCGATCGGGCCATCGGAGGCCTTCTGTTCTCCCCCGAACTCGTTACCACCCACCCCTCGGGACACGAACGTCCTCACCGTGTCACGGGCGCGACCGAACCCGCGGTCCTTCGGCGGAAGAGCACACGAACGGACGACAGTTCCGCATGCAGACTTGACAGATTGTTGGGTTTTCCCAACACTTGGTTCTATGAGTCCGGTCAGACGGGGAGAAAAGCTCCCGATCTTCAACCGCATCGGCGTCCTGCGCGCCGAGCGTCGGATGTCTCGGGCCGCACTGGCGGCACTCGTCGGGATCAACGTGCAGACCGTCGGCGCTCTCGAACGCGGTGATCACTATCCGAGCCTCGACCTCGCCTTCCGCATCTGCGATGTGTTCGAGCTCCCCGTCGAAGCGGTGTTCAGTCGCACCGAATTCGGCGCGATGTCGGCCGAGCTGTACTCCCGCCGATCCAACGAAGGGACAGGTGCCTGATGTACGACCAGAATTCAGCCATCCCCGAAGAGGCACAGCCCGAACTGTGGCGACGCTATGACGAGTGGCGCGGTGAGCGTCACCGCCGTTTCACCGCACGCCACGCGCATCGGCTGCCCCGCTGGCGCAACCGCCGCGCCTACCGGCGCGTGGTCGTCGCCCAGGCGCTCGCCATCGCCCTGATGATCGTGGGTGCCGTCATCGGGTTCTTCTCCGACATCTGGTTCCTCCCGCCGTGGATACTCGGCGCGGTCGTCACGATCACCGCTCAGCGACTCCTGCGCATCATCACCGGCTCGGTCGGCGACGCACCGGTCAGCGCCCTCGACGAAATCCAGCTCGCCCAACGTAATTCGGCGCGCTCGATCGCTTTCATCGTGCTCTTCTCGCTGATGTTCATCCCGTACTTCATCCTGATCGCGATGTCGATCCCCGACCACATCGACCGCCAGGCGATCTACGGCGTCGCCATTCTGCTGATCTCGCTGGTACTCGCCGCCGGAGTGCTGCCGTCGATGCTCACCGCGTGGTGGATGGCCGACTCCGACCCCGAAGACTATGCCGAACCCGAATCGTCCACCTGGAAGGGAGAGCTCCGATGAGCGACCCGTTGATCATCGACGGCCTACACAAGAAATACGGTGACGTCGTCGCCCTGCACGACATGACCTTCACTGTCCAACCCGGGGAGATCTTCGGCTTCGTCGGCAGCAACGGCGCCGGCAAGTCCACGACCATGCGGATCATCCTGGGCGTACTGGCCGCCGACTCGGGCACTGTCGCACTCGGCGACCGCCCGATCGACCTGCCCACCCGTCGTCGTATCGGCTACATGCCCGAGGAGCGCGGACTCTATCCCAAGATGAAGGTCGGCGATCAGTTGCGCTTCCTCGCCCGGCTGCACGGGATGTCGGCGGCCCAGGCCGACGAGTCGGCGCACCGCTGGACCGAACGTCTCGGCGTGGCATCACGTTTCGGCGACAACGTGGCCGATCTGTCGTTGGGCAACCAGCAGCGCGTCCAGCTGGCGGCCGCACTCATCGCCGACCCCGCGGTCCTGGTTCTCGACGAGCCGTTCTCCGGCCTCGACCCGGTCGCCGTCGACGTCATGAGCGACGTCCTCAAAGAGAAAGCGGCCGAGGGCATCCCGGTGATCTTCTCCTCACACCAACTCGACCTCGTGCAGCGCCTGTGCGACCGCGTGGGCATCGTCGTCAAGGGACAGATGCGCGCGCTGGGCAGCGTCGAGAGCCTGCGCGCCCGCGGCGGGGTGACCCTCGAGGTCGAGGGCCCCGGCATCGGAACCGCCTGGGCCGACGGTATTCCCGGGGTTCTCGACGCCGACTACGGACCGACCACGCTGCTGAGCATCGACCCCGACTCCGTCGATGACCAGCAGGTGCTCGCCGCGGCCCTGCACACCGGGCCGGTACACCGCTTCACCAGATCCACACCGTCATTGACCGACATGTTCCGAGAGGTGGTATCGGCATGAGCACCCCAACCCAGACCCTGCCCCCGACCGCACCCGACGGCGGTGCCGGCGCGATGACGTCGGTGTGGCTCATCGCCGAACGCGAGATCTCCACCCGCGCCCGCACCAAGTCGTTCCTGTGGAGCACCATCGCGCTGATGCTCGTCATCGTGATCGGGCTGATCGTCTGGAAGGCGTTCAGCGGCGGCGGCACCGACACCGACAAGGTCGGCATCGTCGGCGCCGACACCTCCCTCTCGACGACGGTCACCGAGGTCGGCAAGGCCGCCGGCACCCCCGTCTCGGTGCGGACCGTCGACTCCCCGGCCCAGGCCCGTTCCCAGGTCGACAGCGGTGATCTCGACGGCGCGATCGTCGTCGGACCGTCCGGGTCCTTCACATTGATCAGCAAAAACGGACTCTCCGACACGCTCTCGGGTGTGCTGCGTTCATCGATCTCCCAGACCACCCTCGCCACCGGTCTGGCCCAACGCGGTGTCGATGCGGCCGATCTGCCACGTGCCACGATCGCCGAGGATCAAACCCAGCCGGCCAAGCCCGACAACGGCCAGCGGATCATCATCGCCATCGTCGGGGCGATGTTGCTGATCATGGCGATCATGCTCGGCGGCAACATGATCGCCGTCGGCGTCGTCGAGGAGAAGACCTCACGCATCGTCGAGCTGCTGCTGGCCACCGTCAAACCGCTGCACCTGATGTGGGGCAAGATCCTCGGCATCGGCGTCGTCGCGCTCGGTCAGGTGGTGGTGCTCGGCGCGACAGCCCTGATCGCCGGTGCGGCAACCGGAATGCTCACCATCGCGGGCACCGCGGTCGGGATGTTCGCGGCCACCCTCATCTGGTTTCTCCTCGGATTCGTCTTCTTCGCCACGCTGTACGCCGCCGCCGGTGCGCTGGTGTCCCGTCAGGAGGAACTCGGGTCGACCATCATGCCGCTGACCGTGCTGTCGATGGCGGTGATGTACGCGGGGATCTTCGGAATCCAGGCCCTCGACTCCACTTTCATCCAAGTGCTGACCTGGATTCCGCCGTTCTCCGCGGTGCTGGTACCCATCCGGATCGCGACCGGTGACACCGATGCCATGCAGATCGTCATCACCCTGATCCTGATGATCGCGGCCTGCGCGGTGGCCACCTGGATCGCGGCGCGGATCTACCAGCGGTCGATCCTGCGGACCGGCAGCCGGGTCAAGTGGTCCGAGGTCCTGTCGATGACCCGGTGAACGTCAGGACCCGGTGACTCAGGCCCGGACCTGCTCCGGTTCGTCGTCGGCGACCGGCGCGGGTCCTTGCGGCACGAAGTCCTTGGACCGGATCATCACGAGTGCGCACACCCCACCGAGCACGGCGACCACGCCGCTGACCCAGAACAGCAGATTCAGTCCGTCGGCGTAGGCGGCGTGGACGCCACCGGCCGGGTTGTCGTGCATCGAACTGGTCATCCGCGAGCTGAACAGCGATCCGTACACCGCGATACCCACCGCGATGCCGATCTGACGGAAGGTGGTGTTGATGCCCGAGGCCATCCCGGACCGGTGCACCGGCACCACACCGACCGCGGTGGCGGCCAGCGGCGGATTGACCAGGCCGCTGCCGATACCGGCGATGACCAGCCCGGGGATCAGATGGGTCCACGACGAGCCGGTGTCGAGCCCGGCCATCAAGAACAGTCCGCCGCCCACCAGCACCAGCCCGGGGCCGATCAGCCATCGCACCGGCATGTGCTCGGACAGGCGGCCGGCGATCGTCGCGAAGATCATCGTGCAACCCGACATCACCAGCAGGCGCAGACCGGTCTCCAGGGCCGAGTAGCCGAGCGAATTCTGCAGGTAGAGAACAAGATAGAGCAGCATCGCGAACAGTGACCCGTTCATCGTGAAGGCCGCGATCAGCCCACCACCGAAGGTCGGGATGCGCAGCAACCCCAGGTCGAACATCGGCTGCGCGACGCGCAGTTCGACGATCACGAAGGCCACCAGGAGCACCGCGGCCGCCGCGAAACACCCCAGCACCAGGCCGTCGGTCCACGACCGCTGCCCCGCCTCGGTGAGTCCGTAGACGCCGACGAGCAGTCCCGCGGTGAAGGTGAGTACTCCCGGCCAGTCGATGCGCCGCGCGTGCGGCGAACGGGACTCGTCGACCATCCGCAGCGTCAGGTACAGGGCGACGATGCCGATGGGCAGGTTCACCAGGAAGATCGCCCGCCAGGTGATACCGGTGGTCAGCACACCGCCGAGGATCGGTCCGAGAGCCGTCGCGATACCGGTGACCGCACCCCACGCGCCGAAGGCCAGTCCACGTTCACGGCCGTGGAAGGTCGCGGCCAGCAACGCCAGCGACGTCGCGAAGAGCATCGCCCCGCCGATGCCCTGCAGTGCCCGGGACACGATGAGCATCGTCGGGTCCTGCGCCACCCCGCACAGGAGCGAACCGAGGGTGAAGATGACCAGGCCGATCGAGAAGATGCGGCGCCGGCCGAATTTGTCGGAGATCGATCCGGAGGTCAGCAGCAACGAGGCCAGCGCCAGCGCGTAGGCGTCGGTCACCCATTGGAGCTGGGAGAAACTCGCGCCGAGCGCGCGTTCGATGTCGGGGAGCGCGACGACGACGATCGTGACGTCGAGCAGCAACATGAATGTCGCCGCGCAGACGACGACCAGCGTCCACCATTTCTTTGCCATGGTCCAAGTCTGGCGACCCGAACGACCATCGTCGCCCTCGGTCCGAGCAGACGTAGGATTCCACCCATGAGTGCTCGGATAGCGTTGGAATCCTCCACCCTCGACACCCTGGATGCGCAGATCACCCGGGCGCTGCAGATCTCGCCGCGGGTGGCCTTCGCCGAACTCGCCGAGATCCTCGATGTGGCCGAGCAGACGGTGGCCCGACGCTACCGGCGGATGCGCCGCGACGGATACCTGCGGGTCACGATGACCGCCGATCTACACGGCGGCGCCAACTGGCTCGTACGCGTGCGCTGCCGACCGGAGGGCGCCGACACCATCGCACGGGCGATCGCCGCACGCGACGACGTGTCGTGGGTGTCGATCTACGGGGCAGGCTGGGAGGTCGACTTCAATCTCCGAGCCCCTGCCGACGTCGAGACGCACGAGCTGCTGCACGAGATGTTGCCGAGGTCCGCGCCGGTGCTCGACGTCGCACCCGCCGAGATCCTGCACACCTACATCGGCGGGGCGGGCGAGCATCAGGACACGTGGAGCGATGTCCTCACGTCCGCACAGACCGCGGCGTTGCGAGCGACCGCACCACCGGTGGTGTCGTCGAAAGGTGTTCGGGCGGAGCTCGACGACATCGACCGCCTCCTGATCGACGAGCTCGGCCGGGACGGCCGGGTCTCGTACTCGACGCTGGCGCGCACTGCGGGGAGTACGCCCGGGAAGGTGACTCGTCGCGTGGAGCGTCTCATCGGTTCCGGGGTGGCCTACTTCCACGTGGACCTGGCAACCGCGGCAATCGGGTTGCGCAGCAACGCGTTATGGCTCACGGTTGTGCCCCGATCACTGGCCTCGGTGGGGCAGGCGTTGGGTACCGATACCCGGATCCCGTTTGCCGCCGCGGTCACCGGCCGGGCCAATCTGACGGCGAATGTGATCGGCGCAGGCCCCGACGACCTCTATTCCTTTGTCACCGAAGACCTTGCACGGCTGGACGGGATCACCGGTTACGAACTCGTCCCGCTGCTGCGCCGGGTCAAACATGCGGGCGCACTCGTGCACGGCGACAAACTCGCGCCGCCTCAGATCTCGCCGAACCGACGCAGGGCCTCTTCCCGTTCGGCCTTGTGATCGACGATCGGCTCCGGATAGTCGTCGGTACCGTACTCGGGCACCCACTGCGCGACGTAGGCGCCGTCGGGGTCGAACTTCTTCGCTTGCGCCTCCGGGTTGAACACCCGAAAGTACGGCGCCGCATCGGTTCCCGTGCCGGCCGCCCACTGCCAGCCGTGCTGGTTGGACGCCATGTCGCCGTCGAGAAGCTGATCGAGGAACCACCCCGCACCCCACCACCACGGCAGGTGTAGATCCTTGACGAGGAAGGACGCGGTGACCATCCGCACGCGGTTGTGCATGAATCCGGTCTGTGCGAGCTGGCGCATGCCGGCATCGACGAGCGGAAAACCGGTGCGCCCCTGCTTCCACGCGTCGAATCGTCGGTCGGCGGCGGCGTCGGTGTCGAGGTCGATGCCGTCGAATTGGCGATTCCAGTTGTGCCACGCCGACTCCGGCCAATGATGGAGGACGTCGGCGTAGAAGTCACGAAATGCCAACTCGCGCAGGTACGCCTGCGCGCCCTTGCCGGTGCCGGTCAGGTCGGCGGCCAGGGTGCGCGGGTGGATGTTGCCGAACTTCAGGTACGCCGACATCCGGCTCGTCACATCGAGATCGGGCCGGTTGCGGTCGTCGTCGTAACCGGCGAGATCCTCGGCGACGAAGTCGCCCCACCGTGCCAGGGCGGCCGCCTCGCCGGCTGGGATGTCGGTCGTCGTGGGCGCCTTGGGGATTCGGATGCGACCGGAGCGGGTGAGGTCGGACGGGTCGAGAAGATCACCGGCGGTGACCGACGTCGACGCGGGTGTGCGCCACCCGTGATCGCGCCACTGCCGGAAGAACGGTGTGAAGACCTTGTAGGGGCTGCCGTCGGACTTGGTGACGCGACCGGGCGACACCAGGTACGGCGATCCGACCGGCTCCCACGACACATCGGCGGCGTCGTCGAGCGCCGCCACCACGGCCTCGTCACGACGGCGGCCGAACGGCGAGAAGTCTTCGGAGACATGCACCGACGACGCACCGACGGCCTCGACCAGCCGGGGGATCTCCTCGTCGGGACGACCCCGCACGACAAGGAGTCGACCGTCGAGGCGCTCATCGAGCTCGCGGAGCGAATCGAAGAGGAACGCCAGACGCCGGTCGCCGGCGGACTTCTCGAGCCGGGGGTCGAGAACGAAGCAGATCAGGACGCGATCGGCGGCGTCGAGCGCGTCGGCGAGCGCCGGCAGATCACCCAGACGCAGATCACGGCGCAACCACAGCAGAGCCGTACCGGTCGGCGTCTCCGACGTCGACGCGGCCGACCCGCCTCGGGTGCGCTTGGCGGCGGAGATCTATCCCACGCCCAGCAGATCGATGACGAACACCAGGGTGCGGCCCGAAAGTCGGTGTCCTGCACCGGGCGGACCGTAGGCCAGGTTCGGCGGCACGGTCAGACGCCGGCGGCCGCCGACCTTCATTCCCGGGATTCCCTCTTGCCAGCCCGGGATCAGCCGCTCGAGCGGGAAGTGCGCGGACTGACCGCGATCCCACGACGAGTCGAACTCCTCGCCCGACTCGAAATCGACTCCCACGTAGTGGACATCGACGACGTCACCGCGCTGGGCCTGCGCTCCGTCACCCTCGACGAGATCGACGACCTCGAGTTCGGCGGGGGCCGGGCCCTCCGGGAATTCGACTTCTGGCTTTTCGGCACTGGTCATCGGGACTCTCCTTTGAGTCATCGGTTCTCTGGTGGCTCGGGTCCCTCGTGGACGAGAGTGCCCGTCGGGGTGGGCGAGCGCCTCAGCGATCCCCGCGTGCGATGTAGTCGCGCTCGGTGTAACCGGTGTAGAGCTGGCGCGGGCGCCCGATCTTGCCGGTCGGATCGGTGTTCATCTCCCGCCAGTGCGCGATCCAGCCGGGCAGCCGGCCGAGTGCGAACAGCACGGTGAACATCCGGGTCGGGAAGCCCATGGCGCGGTAGATGACGCCGGTGTAGAAGTCGACGTTCGGGTAGAGCTTGCGCTCGATGAAGTAGTCGTCGTTGAGCGCGACCTCTTCGAGGCCCTTGGCGATGTCGAGCAGGTCGTCCTGCACGCCGAGGGAGGTGAGGATCTGATCGGCGGTCTTCTTCACGATCGCCGCGCGCGGGTCGTAGTTCTTGTACACGCGGTGTCCGAAGCCCATCAGCTTCACGCCGGCTTCCTTGTTCTTGACCTTGGTCATGAACGCCTGGGTGTCGCCGCCGGAGTTCTTGATGTCCTCGAGCATCTCGAGCACGGCCTGGTTGGCGCCACCGTGCAGCGGGCCCCACAGGGCGTTGATGCCGCCGGAGATCGAGGTGAACAGGTTGGCCTGCGACGAGCCGACCAGCCGGACCGTCGACGTCGAGCAGTTCTGCTCGTGGTCGGCGTGCAGGATGAACAGCATGTCGAGGGCCTTGGCGACCTCGGGATCGACCTCGTACGGCTCGGCCGGGAAGCCGAAGGTCATCCGCAGGAAGTTCTCCACCAGGCTCAGCGAGTTGTCCGGGTAGAGGAACGGCTGGCCCGCCGACTTCTTGTAGGCGTAGGCCGCGATCGTCGGCAGCTTGGCCAGCAAACGGATCGTCGACAGTTCGACCTGCTCGGGATCCTTGGGGTCCAACGAATCCTGGTAGTACGCCGACAACGCGTTGACGGCGCTGGAGAGCACCGGCATCGGGTGGGCGTTGCGCGGGAATCCGTCGAAGAACCGCTTGAGATCCTCGTGCAGCAGGGTGTGCCGCTGGATCTTGTTGGTGAACTCCTCGAGCTCGGTCGGGGTCGGCAGCTCGCCGTAGATCAGCAGGTAGCTGACCTCGATGAAGGTCGACTTCTCGGCCAGCTGGTCGATCGGGATACCGCGGTAGCGCAGGATGCCCGCGTCGCCGTCGATGTAGGTGATCGACGACTTGGTGGATGCGGTGTTGACGAAACCACCGTCGAACGTGGTCAATCCGGTCTCGGACAGGAACTTGCCCAGTTCGACCGAATCGCTGCCCTCGGTGGCCTTCAGGATCGGGAGCTCGAGTTGCCCACCGGGATAAGTGAATGTTGCCGAAGCCGCATCGGTTGTGCCGTCGGCCGGGACTGTTTCAGCGGACACTCGTGGACCCCTTTACTCAGGTGCGAGATTTTCCTCTTCGCCCATTACGGGCTCTTGAGAACCTAACCTAGTCTCCCCCGAGCTCGCTCGCCCACGGAGGGTCCGCCCCCGGACGCGAGACGGTGATCCCCGCCACCTTCACGGCGAACCGCGCCACCTCGCGCCACTGCTCGTCGTCGAGGTCGCGCACCGCGGCCGACGACAGTGCACCGGCACGGTCGAGTTGGTGGAGGATCGCGCCCATGATGCTGTCACCAGCGCCGATGGTGTCGGCAACGGTCACCCGCGGCGCCGGGATACGACTCGTACCCGACGCGGTGACGACGTCGATACCGTCGGCGCCCGCGGTCACGAGCACCGCGCAGACCCCGGCCTCGAGCCAGTCGGCAGGACGCGAACCGTTCGGTCCGCGTCCGAGCCACTCGGCGTCCTCGTCGGAGAGCTTGACCACGTCGACGGCGTTCATCCACGACGCGAAGCGGGCGCGGTAGGCGTCGGCGTCGGCGATGACGGCCGCCCGGATGTTGGGGTCGCAGAGCACGAGCCGCCCCTCCTCGTGGCAGCGACGCATCGTCGACTCGTACACGCTCGCACCGGGCTCGAGAACCAGTGACAGCGTGCCGAAGCCGAGCGCCGCGACCGTCGGCGCGAACGGCCCGGGGTCGGCGACGAGGCGGTCGGCGGTGCCCTCGACGTAGAACGAGTAGTGGGCGGCGCCGTCGGCGCCGATGGTCGCCAGGGCCAGCGAGGTGGGCTCGGAACGTCGTTGGACCAGGGTGGTGCCGACGCCGCTGTGCCGCAACGCCGACATGATGGCCTCGCCGTAGTCGTCGGTCGACACCGCCGAACAGAACGAGACCGCACTTCCCAGCCGCCCCAAGGTGATCGCGACGTTGAACGGTCCCCCGCCCAGGGCCGGCTGCAGCGGCGGCAGTTGCCCTCCACCGACAGTTGGTGGAGCTGTGGCTACCACGTCCACCAGCGCCTCGCCGCACACGACGATCTCCCTCATCGACCGATCCCGACGACTTTGCACGTCCATCCCGTCTTCACGGCATCAGTCTGCCATCGCCGGTGGCGTCGATGTCGGCTATGGGCGAAACGACGACGAGACCAAAACAGCAGTGGGCGGGTAGATTCGACGGATATGAACGAGTTGCCCGCGGGACGCGATGCGGTGCTCCTCGACTTCGGCGACGACCCGGTCGCGGTGCGTCGGGCGCAGCGGGCACTGCGTGCGGCGAGCGAGGCGGGCGACCTGATCGGTGTCACCGAGATCGTGCCCAGCGCATCGACCGTCCTCATCCAGTTCGAGCTCGGCGTCGGCGCGGACTCCTTGGGCATCCACCGGGTGTTGCGCGGTGCGGTCACCGACGACGACACGACGCCGGACACCGACGACGAGGTGACAATCGAAGTGCATTACGACGGCGCCGATCTCGACGCGGTCGCCACCACCCTGGGGTGCGGGGTCGGTGATGTGGTCGCCGCGCACACCGCGACGAGGTGGCGCGTCCAGTTCATGGGTTTCGCACCGGGATTCGGCTACCTCGTCCCCGAGGATGCCGACAACCCGCTCCTCCGGATCGGCCGGCGCGCGCAGCCGCGCACCCGGGTGCCCGCCGGCGCGGTGGCCGTCGCCGCCGGATACAGTGCGATCTATCCGCGGACGAGCCCCGGTGGATGGCATCTCTTGGGCCGCACCGGTATCCACCTGTGGGACGAAACAGCGAATCCGCCGTCGTTGCTGGCCCCGGGCACGCTGGTGCGATTCGTCGACGCCGCCCGCAGTGACGCCGGAGAATCACGGTGAGCGCGATCGAGGTGATCCACCCCGGCCCGTTCGCTACGATCCAGGATCTGGGTCGGCCCGGGCTGGCCCATCTCGGCGTCCCCCGGTCGGGTGCTGCCGACCTGGTGTCGATGACACTCGCCAATCGTCTTGTCGGAAACCGCGAATCAGCGGCCGTCATCGAGGCGACGTTGGGCGGGATACGGATTCGGGCGCTGCGCGGCCTGCTGATCGCGGTGACCGGGGCGGGTGCGCAGGTACTCGTCGACGATGTGCCGGTCGGCCTCGGTGCGACCGTCACCGTGACCGCGGGCTCGGAACTGGCCGTGTCGGCGCCGACATGGGGTTGTCGCAATTACGTTGCGGTGCGGGGCGGAATCGACGTCGGCGCGGTCCTCGGTTCGCGGTCCACCGACACGTTGTCGGGGCTTGGGCCGCCGCCGTTGTCGGCAGGTGATCTGCTCGAGGTCGGCATCGAGAGCGGGCCATGGCCTGCGGTGACGCATGCGCCGGTCGAGGCAACACCACCGCCGGTCGCCGAACTCGATGTGAGCGCAGGTCCGCGTTCCGGGCACCTGCACCGGGTCGGGGATCTGATGGTCGGCGAGTGGGTGGTGAGCGCCGACGCCGACCGGGTCGGGGTGCGGCTGGTGCGGCCCGACGAGTCGGATCATCCGTTGTTGCACCATCGTGCCGATGTCGGCGAACTGGCCTCGGAAGGCGTTGCCCACGGAGCGGTTCAGGTCCCACCCAATGGGCAGCCGGTACTGTTTCTCGCCGATCATCCGGTGACCGGTGGCTATCCGGTGGTGGCGGTACTCACCGCCGGGGCACTGGCGCGGGTCGGTCAGCTGGTCGCCGGCAACCGGGTGCGTTTCCGCTCTCGGTAAGTGCCGGCGACCAACCGGCACCGGTCACCACAGGTCGTAGCCGACATTGACGGTCGGGTAGCCGGTGTCGATGTGTGCGTTGATCCAGTAGTTGCCGCTGGTGGTTCCGGTGGCGTTCAGATTGACTGCACCCCTGGCGTTCTCGATGTTGTAGACCGCCTTGGGGCCGAATGCGCCGATCCGGTAGGTGACCATGACGTTCTCCGATGAGCTGTGCGGTGCGTTGGAGACGATGATCTCGGTGGCGCCGGGAGCCAGCTGCGCCCGCGGGGACTGCACCCACTGCCCCGCTCCGGGAGTGGCGCCCTGCAGGAACTCGGTGCGGTTGGTGTGGTTGGTGATCGTCATGGCCACGGTCGGCTCACCGGGTTGGGTGATCGGCACGGTACCGGCGGTGGCCAGACCCGCTCCGCCCAGCACCAGTCCGGTGCCGACCCCGAGGCCGGCGAGACCGATGAGTGCGCGGTTACGGAAGCGGCGGGCTGTGGTGATCGTGTTCATGGGGGTCTCCCTTGCGTCCGTGGCCCGCCGGGTGTGTGGCCGGCGGTCCGTGGTGTTTCTGACACCCATGACTCTGCCGTCGATGAGCGGTTCGCCTCTTCACCTGACCACCGATTCACCGGAGGAACCATGCCTCCCCCGATCGGGGGAGCCTTGACTCCGGCGTGAGACGCTTCTAGTCTTTCGTCTCATGACCCAGGTTGCGTCCCCACCCGACACCGCAGTGCTTGGCCCGGACTCGTTGACCTGGCAGATCTGGGGGACGTGGACCGGCATGTTCCAGGGCCTGTGGGCGGGATCGATGCAGAACATGCATCCCAAGTTGGGGCAGGCCGTCTGGGATCACTCGGACTTCTTCGGAGAGAGATGGCAGCGTCTGCTGCGGTCGTTGTATCCGATCAGCGGCGTCGTCTTCGATCCGGTGGCCACCGATGGTGCGGCCGCGACCGGCCATGAGGTGCGCGACTATCACCGCACCATCAAGGGCACAATGCCGGACGGATCACGTTATCACGCACTCGATCCCGACGTTTTCTACTGGGCGCACGCCACCTTCTGGTACGGCAACGTTCGGCTCTGCGAGCGATTCGGACCCTGGCTCACCGAAGCCCAGAAACGCCAGTTGTTCGAGGAGTCCAAGGTCTGGTACGCGCAGTACGGCGTGTCGATGCGACCTGTTCCCGAGACCTACGAGGACTTCCTCGAGTACTGGGACCACATGTGCCGCAATGTACTCCGCGATCACGAGTCGGTACGCACCGTCCTCGACATCGGCTCGCTACCACCCCCACCGTTTCTGTCGTTCATCCCGGAGGGGTTGTGGCGTCGTCACATCGCACCGCGGAACGCGCGCTTCTTCGTGTGGCTGACCACCGGCTTCTACGACGAGCCCATCCGAGAGATGATGAATCTGCCGTGGAGCGAGGCCGACGAACGACGATTCCGCCTGCTGGGCAGGGTGATCAACCTCGTGATGCACCAACTGACGCCGAAACGCTATCTCCGGCATCCCCGTCCCCGTGATGCATGGGACCGCGTCCGCGGACGCGTGCCGCACTCCGCACCCCTGGTGGAGACGCCCGCCCGCAACCTGCCGCCAGAAGCCGAGCGCGACAACCCGATCCACTACTGCCCCGTGCATGCCGCCCGCACCGCCGACTATCCAACGCACGTCCACGCATCACTCTGACCGACGCCCTTCTCCCGATGGTCGAGGTGCCTTTTCTTGGTGGTCGAGGCATTCTTTCCAGGTGGTCGAGGTGCGACGAGCGCAAGCGAGGAGCCTCGAGACCTCTTGCACCACAGCTGGTTCCACCCCACAGCGGAACCCTGTCACCGCGGGTAGGTAACAATCACCTGCCCCGTCCGCCGGTTCCGCCACTCCACCCTCCGATCGGTGTACAACGTCGGCACCCACTCCGCGAGGTGTTTGCGTTGGTGATCAGCCCGACACAGCGGGATCAGGTCGCCGAGTACTGTCCAGCCTCCCGCCTCGGGGTCGGTGTGGTTGAAGGGTTGCCAGTGGTCGAGGTCGCACAGATGTGACGGCATCCCGCAGTAGGGGTATCGGCACCACGCATCGTTGGCCAGCACCTCAGCGCGCAAGGTGGCGCTGGGTGCATAGGTCAATGCCCCAGGAGGTGGCACGGTGTGACCACCGTGTCCGGTCGGATCCGCCGGCGGTGCCTGCGCGCGGTCGGAGATCTGCGGGATCAACGGACCAGCCGCACGCGCGGATTCGGGGTAATGGATGGTTTTCGCCACCTCGGACAGGGTGGTGGCGTAGCTGGGGTCGATCGGCCCGTATCCCTGCAACCGGGGCACGAGAATCCCGTCCGGGTCCTTCAACACCGTCAGGACGGGTGCGCCGGGCACCACCAGGGCCCGCCCGAACGCGACCGGCACCTCATCACAGGTCGGCTCATCCATGGGGTCGGGGATCTCGGGTTCGACGACCGGCTCGACCAACTCCACCAACTCGACTGCGGGAGCGTCGGCATCGGCGGGTTCGGGTAGCAGGTCGTCCCACGCTGCCGCATCCTCGGCGTCAGCGGGAGTCTCGGCCGACCCGTTGCTGTCGGTGCCGCCTCCTCGTTTTGGGCAGTCATCTTGTCCGCATTCGCAGTCGAGGTGCGCTCCCGGCACACCGGTGATCTCACCCAGTGCGATCACCCGCAGCGACCCCACGCGACGCGGGTCCTTGCGGCAAGTGCGTTCATCGATCAACGCCTCGATCTGCGTTGTGAGAAACACCCCATAATGCGCCGGCACAACCGCATCCAGAGCGGAGTGCCCCGCAACATCGGGGGTGATGGTCACGTTCCCCACCAGGTCGGTGATGGCGTCGCTGTCCTCAATCACGCTGTCGGGGTTCATCGAAATCAACGCGGCGTCAAGCTGCTGCGACAACACCGGATCGGTGGTGGCGCGGGACCCATAATCCAGGACGATCTCCTCAAACGACATCCCGGACTCGTCACCGTCGGTGCTGTCGCTGTCGCTGTCGCTGTCGGTGTGGGTGTCCACGTCGATGTCCCCGCCACGTTGGGCGGCGCGCACCATGATCGAAGCCCGATTCGTCGAAAGTTCCCCGTTCAGATAGGCGGCACGGATCAACGGGAACTTCTCCAACAGCTCCGCCAACGCCACCCAACTCCCGGCCTTACTGCGAGAGACCTTGAACTGCAACGACACCTCGGCCCGGCCGAGTCTCTCGGCATGCTCGACCACCGAACCCCACACACCGGTCTCGGGCCGCCCGGCGAGATGCTCACGAAACACCCGCTCCGCCAGTGCAGCGGCTGCCAGGACCGTCCGGGCCTCGTGTTTACGCGATTGGCGCAACAACTCAGGGCCGGTCTCGGTGAGCTCGTCGCGCGACATCGACGTGATCGCGGCAGCGTCGGCATCCGGATCGGTGAACGTCAACGTGGTCAACACCAGGTACCTCCCCTCCCACGATCGGACGTGATGAGAACAAGTGTACGAAGGGGTACCGACAAAACCGGCGCGATGATCGCCAGGCTGGAGAAATCTGTGGACAACTATTGCTACTCATCGACCGGGCGTCGAATTACGTCGACCGGGCGCTCTGTTGCGTCGAGTGGGTAGTGGATGTGGTTGCGATGCTTGTCATCTCGCCGGGTCTCGAGGCTCGCCGCACGCGGCTCGCACCTCGACCACCGGGGGATCCTTTCCGGTGGTCGAGGTGCCGAGGAGCGCCAGCGACGAGGCCTCGAGACCCCGCTCGCCGACAGGTATCCGCACCACCCGCCGAGCTGGAACCAGCACCGGCACAAGCGGTCTCGAGGCTCGCCGCACGCGGCTCGCACCTCGACCACCGGGCGGGGACCAGCGGAGGGAAGGAAGCCTACGGCCATCGAGCAGAGGATGTCTACCCGGGACGCTACTGCTGGCCGAGGCCTCGCTGCATCGCGCGCTGCACGCGGGCGGCCTCGCGCTTTGCGTACGGATTGGCTTGTCCGGCACGCGAACCCGCGAGTTTGGCACCGATGTGCTCGCCGACGGTGATCGGCGAGTAGCGGCTGCCGGCACCCACGCAGGAGGGCAGTGTGGAGATGGTGGCGTCGATGTTGCCGTCGTGGAAGTAGGCGGCAGATCTGCGGCGTTCGATGGTGCCGTCGACGATGGGCGGCTTGACGCGGTGCAGTGTCGACATCCAGCGTTCGTTGGTCCAGCGCGCCATCAGGTCACCGAGGTTGATGAGGAGCGCACCGTCGGTCGGGGCGACGTCGTGCCACACCCCGTGGTGGTCGAGCACCTGTAACCCGCGCACCTGATCTGCCCAGAGCACGGTAACGATGCCGTAGTCGGTGTGCTCACCCATGCCGGTCAGTTCACCGTCGAGTTCGATCTCGCCGGGCGGCAGCGCATAGTTGTTCATCCGCAGCACGTCGAGGGAATGGTCGGTGTAGCCGTCGAAGAAGTCCGGCGGGAGGTCGAGTGCGTCGGCGAAGATGCGCGTCAGCACGTGTGCGACGCGTCGGGCCTCGACGAAATACGTCGACACCGCAGCCTGGAAATGACTGACCGCGGGCCAGGTGTTGTCGGCGTAGTGATCGGCGGGCAGCTCGAGTCCGGGATACTGCTTCGCCTCGACGCCCACGTTGAATGCCTCGAAGAAATCATTCATCCGCCCCGCCGATTCCACGCCGAGACTCAGCGACAGCGACTCGGATTTCGGGGGTGCATAACCACGGTTGATCTCCGGCGGCGTCCGGTAGGCCTTCTTCTCGTCGAGCGGCAACGCGAAGAAGTCGTCCATGACGGCGGTGAACTCCTCGATCACCGCGGAGGGGATCTGGTGGCCGACGATCTGCATGAATCCGACCGAACTCGCCGCGTCATCGATCTGCGCCGCGACCACCGCGCGGTCGGCGGCGCTACCTCCGTCGGTGTAGGCGGAGATGTCGATGATCGGAACGCGAAAGGAGTCCACGGACTCGTCGACGGTCGCAGTCATGGCCACCATGGTGACACCGATCGAGAGGATTCGCTGATCAGCGCGGCTGCCGCGGTCAGGCGTGTTGGCCGACGCGGTAGCGGACGAAAGCCGGAATGAACAGTGCGGCAACGATGGTCAGCACCACCACGGCCGCTCCGCCGAAGGCCGTGGTCGCCGCGACGCCGACGACCGCTGCCGCCGAACCGTGCGCGACGTCGGCGATGCGCGGACCACCGGCAACCACGACGATGAACACCCCCTGCAGTCGCCCGCGCACCTCGTCGTTGGCCGCGGCCAGCAGGATTGACTGGCGGAAGGCCGCCGAGGCCATGTCGGCGGCGCCGCCGATCATCAACAGCACCAGGACGACCGGCAGCCACGGCATTGCCGACCCGCCGGCGAACCCCACCGCCACACCCGAGAGCGCGATCGCCACACCCCAGATGAGGATGCACATGATCACCGCGAATCCCTGCCGCTGAACACGACTGACCCACCCGGAGAACACCCCGCCGACGACGGCGCCCGCCGAGATCGCGACGAACAGCAGCGCAAAGGCGAGGCCGCCACCGGACGGACCACCGAAGTTCTCGTGCGCCATCTGCGGGAACAGCGCCCGTGGCATGCCGAAGATCATCGCGATCAGATCGACGAGGAAGGACGCCATCAGCACCTTGTGCCGGGCGAGATAGGTCAGGCCGTCGATCACGGACCGCAATCCCGCGACCTTCGGCGCGTGCTCGCTCTCCGGACGCAGCGCAGGCAGCAGGATCACCGCCCACAGCGTGGCGAACAAGAAGATCGTGTCGATCAGGTACAGCACCGAATACCCCAGCACCGGGATCAACGCGCCGCCGACGAGCGGTCCGGCGATCGCGCCGGCCTGCATCACCGTCATGTTCAGCGACAGCGCCGCCGGCAGTTCGGACGCGGGCAGCAACCGCGGGAGCACCGCTGTCCGTGTCGGCTGATTGACCGCGAAGAAGGCCTGCTGAACGGTGAAGAGAGACAGAATGATCCAGACGTTGTTCCAGCCCATCGCCGACTGCAGCCAGAACAGCGCACTGGTGCCGATGAGTCCGAAAGTGGTGACGACCAGGATGAGCCGGCGATCCATGACGTCGGCAAGCGCCCCGCCCCAGAGGCCGAATACGACCAAAGGGACCAAACCGAAAACTCCGGTGAGTCCGACATAGGCTGAGCTATCGGTGATCTCGTAGATCTGCGCAGGCACCGCCACCACGGTGAGCTGCGCGCCGATGACCGTGACGATGTTGGCCCACCACAGTCTCCGGAAATATCGATTGGACAGCGGCCGGGTGTCGGCCAGGAGACGACGCACCGAAACAGCTTAGGGGATCGAAGAATTGCCCCCGGCCGCTCCCCCGCCTACTCCGCCGTCGGCGGCCAGGGTGTCGAGCATCGCCAGACCCTCGCGTGCCCAGGCGATCTCCGCCTCGCTCCGGGCGATCATCCCGGCATAGGTGTGCGCCTTGAAGGCCACGATCCGCTCGTGATCGGAGTCGGGAAAACGCGAGAGCCTGCGCATGATCATCGGATCGGTGCGCGCGACGATTCCCGCGTGCACCGCGAGCAGCAACTGCCGCTGCTCGGTGTGATGGGCGATGTGATCCTCGAAGAATCGCCGCGCGCCCGCGGCATCGGTCCATTCGAGATAGGCGGCCTGTAGGTGGTGGGTGTCGCGCGGCGGCGAGTACGGCAGCGCTCTGCCCGCCCAGTCGATCAGTTCCTCGAGTCCGGCGTCGGTGATCGTGTACTGGGTCTTGGTACTGCGCGGCCCCCAGCGGACGGCGCTGCTCTCCACGAGTCCGTCACCTTGCATCCGCTTGAGTTCGGGATAGATCTGCGAGTCCGGCGCCGACCACACGTGCCCGACCGAACCGCTGAACCGCTTCGCGGCGTCGTATCCGGTCGCCGGCCCGGCGCTGAGCAGGGCCAGCAGTGCGTGTCGCAGGCTCACGGCTGCAGCCGCAGGACTTCCCAGACCCCGTCGACCATCGTCAGACGTATCCGGTTGTGCAGCCGGTTCGCGCGGCCCTGCCAGAATTCGACGCACGCCGGCTCCAGGCGATACCCACCCCACTGCGGGGGCACCGGGACCGGGGTGTCTCCGTCGATGCCGCCACACCGCGCAGCGACGTCGGCCGCCTTCGCCTCCAACTCCGCCCGGCTACCGATGGGACGGGACTGCTCGGAGGCGAGCGCCGAGAGCTGCGACCCCCGCGGCCGTTTGTACCAATAGTCTTGCGTCTCTTCGGGACTCACTCGGACCACCGCGCCCCGGAAGTGCACCTGGCGCTCCAGTGCGATCCACGGGAAGGTCACCGACGCAACGGGATTGGCGTCCAGGTCACGGCCCTTGTCGGAATCGTAGCCGGTGAAGAACACGATTCCGGCGGCGTCGGCGCCCTTGCACAGCACGGTCCGCGTGGCCGGCAACCCATGGGCGTCGACGGTGCCGAGAACCATCGCATTCGGCTCGGGTATCCGCGCGTCGAGGGCCTCGTGCAGCCACACCTCGAACAGGTCGAGCCACGGTGGGTCGCCGCGCAACCAACTCGGATCGAGGTTGTCGCGCACCCCGTCGGCCCCGGCCGCGCGATCTCCGTCGCCGACGTTGGGCGGGATGCCGCCGCCGTACCCGACACGCATGTTGGGCAGGTCGATCCCGGGTCGTCGGGGCCCGCCGTCGATGGATTCGCTCACTGTCCAGACGCTACTCCGGGCGAGTGCCGTGACCAGCGTGGCGGGGCGGTTACTCCCCGGTATGACGGCCTCTGCGGACTGTCCTACAGTGCACACAGAGGATGCCCCCAGCCCGGCATCCCCGGCACAGCGCCGTGCGGAACAGAAGGTGGTCGCAGACATGACGAACAAGATCCCCGACGACTTCGTCCCCGGCCTCGAGGGCGTCGTCGCCTTCACCACCGAGATCGCCGAACCGGACAAGAACGGCGGCAACCTGCGCTACCGCGGTGTCGACATCGAGGATCTCGTCGAGAACAAGGTCACCTTCGCCGACGTGTGGGCACTGCTCGTCGACGGCCGGTTCGGCGACGGTCTGCCACCCGCGGAACCCTTCCCGCTGCCCATCCACACCGGCGACGTCCGCGTCGACGTGCAGGCCGCGCTGGCGATGCTCGCCCCCATCTGGGGCTACCGGCCGCTGCTCGACATCGACGACGCCACCGCCCGCGCGAACCTGGCGCGCGCGTCGGTGATGGCACTGTCCTACGTCGCGCAGTCGGCCCGCGGCATTCACCAACCTGCCGTGCCGCAGCGCATCATCGACGAATGTGACACCGTCACAGCACGATTCATGACCCGGTGGAAGGGCGATCCGGACCCGAAGCACATCGCCGCGATCGACGCCTACTGGGTCGGAGCGGCCGAACACGGACTCAACGCGTCGACGTTCACCGCCCGGGTGATCGCCAGTACCGGAGCCGATGTGGCAGCGGCGCTGTCCGGGGCGATCGGCGCGATGTCGGGGCCGCTGCACGGTGGCGCACCGGCACGGGTGCTGCCGATGATCGAGGAGGTCGAGCGCACCGGGGACGCGCGGGCGCTGGTCAAGGGCATCCTCGACCGCAAGGAAAAGCTGATGGGGTTCGGTCACCGGGTCTATCGCGCCGAGGACCCGCGAGCCCGCGTCCTGCGCCGCACCGCCCAACAGCTCGGGGTGCCGCGCTACGAGGTGGCCGCGGCGTTGGAGCAGGCCGCACTCACCGAACTGCGCGAACGCCGCCCGGACCGCGCGATCGAGACCAACGTCGAGTTCTGGGCGGCGGTCATCCTCGACTACGCCGAGGTACCCACGCACATGATGCCCGCCATGTTCACCTGCGGCCGGACCGCGGGCTGGTGCGCACACATCCTCGAACAGAAGCAGCTCGGCAAACTCGTCCGCCCGGCCGCGCTCTACACCGGCGCCGCACCGCGGCGCCCCGAGGACGTCGAAGGGTGGGGTGACGTGGTCAAACCCGGCCTCTAGTCGACCAATCCGCGACGCCGGCCCGGCGGCTCGGTGACGAAGACTGCCAATTGTCACCAGGGTGTCGGGGGGCGGCGGGCTCTAGAACGAGATGAAGGACCTTTTCGCAGGTCACATCTGGATCGGAGCCCGTCATGAATCTGAAATTCCGCCTTCTCACGGTGGGGGTCGTCGCGACGGCGTTGACCGCACTGGCGGGGTGTTCCACCGCCGAGAACTCCTCGCAAGCAGGGTCGTCGCAAGCCGCCGTAGGCAGTTCCGCACCCAGGCCGGCGAATCCGGCGGTCCCCGGGGGCACCATCATGGTGCCGCCGGACAATCCGTACTACACGTTGCTGGTCGAGGGAACGCAGCCAACCGTCAAGTACGGCCAGGACGTGAACGGTTGCGTCGTGAAGCCGAGCACCTCGTGTGCGAACGCCGATCTGAGCGGCGCGGTGCTGCGCGGAGCGTCGTTTCATTACGCGGACCTGACCGGCGCCAACCTGTCCGGAGCTGCGGTCGCGTTCGCCGGATTCACCTACGCATCGATGGCCAATGCGGATCTGAGTAACACGACACTGACCGGGGTGTCACTCAACGAGATGTACGCGCCCGGGCTGTCGCTGAAGAACTCGAAGCTGCATCTCGGCAGCATCGACAATTCGTACCTACCCGGAGCGAATCTGGCCGGGCTCGACGCGAACTTCGGTGCGGTGGTCGGCTCGAACCTGAGCAAAGCCGATTTGAGCGGCGCCAACCTGTCCGACACCGATTTCAACGGTGACGATCTGACCGGCGCCAACCTGACGAACGTGAATCTCTCGAACGGCGACCTGACCGGCTCGAATCTCACCGGCGCCAACCTCACCGGCGTGACGTACTGCAACACGCTCATGCCGGACGGCAGCGTGAAGAACCCCCACAAGGGGCTCTGCCCGGGCCAGACCCCGCCCGCCGCCACCGGTAACCCCATCCCGCTGCCGGCGAGCAGCCCCTTCTACGGCGCGGTCAACACGCTGATCAACGGAACCCAATTGAGTGCGGGCAGCAAGGTCAACGGGTGCGCGATCGCGGCGTTCACCAAGTGCCCCGGAGCGAATCTCACCAAGGCCAATCTGCAGGGCGGATTCTTCGGTTACGCCACGCTGGACAAGGCCGACCTGTCCGGGAGCAACTTCTACCTGGGCAGCATCGCCTTCGGTCACGCCGATCAGGCCGACTTCAGCCAGATCCAGCTCGGTGGCAATGCAGCGGTCAACGCCAGCATGAACGGCGCGAGGTTCGACCGCGCCGGATTGACTCTCACCAATCTCGTCGGTGCCGACCTGGTCGGCGCATCCTTCGTCGGAGCCGACGGCAGACTCGCCTCGTTCACCGGTGCCGACCTGCGGGGAGCCAACCTCACCGGCGCCAACCTGAGCCAGGGCTCGTTCACCGGAGCGAACCTGACCGGGGCCAACCTCTCCGGGGCCAACCTCACCGGGGCCAACCTCACCGAAGCCAACTTCCTCGGCGCTGATCTCACCACCGCGAACATGGCCGGCGCCACCTTCTGCAACACCTTCATGCCGGACGGAACGGTCAAGAACGCCAGTAGAACCGGCTGCCCGTAAACCCATACCCGCACTGTACGAAGGAGTTTCGTCATGGATTCCAAGAAGATGTTCGTAAGTCTCATCCCGTGGGTGCTGTTCAGTGTGCTCATCAATCGCCGAGGCGCCGACGCCGCCGCCGTCGCCGCCCTCCTCGCGGCCGCCGTGTCGCTGGTCCTGCTGATCAAGAGCATGCAGGAGACCGGCGTGAAGGTACTCGACGTCACCGGCGTCGCGACGTTCGGCGCGTTCGCGGTCGTCGGCTTCTCGGGCGGGTCGCCGGCGACCAACTGGATCGCCGATTACGGACGCGGATCGGCCACCCTCGTCCTGGCGGCGATCATGCTCGGTTCGGTGTTCACCGTGCCGTTCACCGAGCAGTACGCCCGGGAATCGGTGCCCCGCGAGTATTGGACGTCACCGGTGTTCCGCTCGGTCAACCGCAAGATCAGCGCGATGTGGGCCGGTGTGGTCGCGGTGATGGGCGTAGGTCACCTGCTGGCCGGTCTGCTCGATCCCGCGACACAACCGGTTCCGGGTTTCCGACCGGTCGATCTCATCCTGAACTGGGTGCTGCCGATCGGCCTGATCCTGTTCGCGGTCAGGCAGACTCGCGAGCTGAGCACCCACGCGGGCGGGCGGACGGCACCGGTCACGCCCGAGCGACGGTGATCCCGAAGAGCCGGGGATTCTCTCGTGCCATGTCGCTGAGCTCATGCCGCGATTTCACGCCTGCCTTGCCGTAGATGTTGCCGAGGTGATAGCCGACGGTGCTCTGCGTGATGAAGAGCTCGCGTGCGATCTGGGCATAGCTCATCCCGCTGAGCAACAGCGTCAGGACGTCGTGCTCACGGTCGGTCAGAACGACCCCGCCGGCGAGCGCCTGCACCGGCGGTGCGGGCTCGGAGAGGATCACCCGAATGCGTTCCACGAACGGCGCTGCGCCGAGTCGGTCGTAGATGGACTCCGCTTGCCGCAGCGAATCACCGGCCTCGCGATGCTGCCCCAACAGCCTGGCCAGCCGTGCATGATCTGCCAGCAGATGCGCCCGGTACAGCGGGAGAGCGAGATCCATGGCGACGGCCGCGGTCAGCGCCGTCAACGCTTGCGGTCCCTCACCTCGGGCCTCGTGGATCAGCCCGCGGAACCACGAGGCCACTGCCGGTGCCCAGTCCGCGGCCGGTTCGGCGCGGGTGAGTCGACCGATCGCGGCATGTGCTTCATCGAGTCGCTTGGCCCAGATCAGGGCGGGTATGTAGGTGAGTAGCAGGGCCGGACCGGCACGGGAGGTGTCGGTGATCTCGAACGGGGTGCCACGCAATTCGGCGAGCGCCGTGGCCTGCTCGGCGGCCGAACCGCCGGCGTGGGCGCGGACCAGCAGCGTGTTCACGAACTGCAGGCACGCCGGCTCCCATGGCGATTCGGTCAGCAGCTCGCGGGCCGACTCGATCAGGTCATCGGCTTCGGCGAACCGGCCCGCACCACTGTCGACCAGCGGCGCGATGGCCGCGGTCAACTGATGTACCACGGTGCCGGCGAGGTCGAGGGCCTTGCGGGAGGTCAGCGCAGCCCGACCCCAATCACCGGACAGCCACTGGACGAATCCGAGCTGCGCGTGAAACGATCCGGCACCGACATCCGTCGAGTCCTCGATGCGGCGCGTGGCCTCGGTCAGGTCGTCGGAGGCCGCACGCGTCAGACCCATCGTCGCCCGCAGTGAACCCCGAAAAGCGAGTGCGCCCGTCGCCGTCAACGGCACCGCCAGCGCTGCCGGAAGACCGGACAGTTGTGCGAGCACGGCAGTTATCCCGAAGCGACGAATCGATACCTGGCCGGCGACGACCAGCTCGATTCCGCGGATCGCCCCGTCGTCGGTGTCATCGGGCCGAACCATCTCGGCGCGGTCGATCCCGTCGGCGATGAGGTCGATCGGATGGCCCAGGCACGCGCGAGCCCAAGCGAGCAGCACCTCGGCGCGGTAGCGCAGCCGCGCCCGGTCGATCTGCCCCGAGCCAGCGGCAATCGGCCCAGAGGTGATCGGTTCGGCGGTGATCGGTTCGAGCTCGGCGACGGCGTCGCGGTACCGCCTTTCCTGGATTGCGTAACGACCCAGGACCAAGGCCCTCCAGATCGCGTCGCCGGCCATCCGGATGGCGTCGAGTTCGGCGCGCACGGTCGCGAAGTCGTAATTCAACACCACGTTGTACAGCGATTCGAGCCAACGTCGTTCGTGTACCGCAGGATCGGCCGTCAGCGCCGCGGCCCAGCGGAGGTACTGCGCAGCCTGCCGAAACGACCGCCGGCCGTACAGCTCATGCGCGTACGCCTCGAGCTCGTCGGCGAGACCGTCGTCGTACCGGGCGGCCGCCGCGCGTCGGTGCTGCAGTGCCATCGCCCGAGACGTCACGAGGGGTGCCGCACGCAGGTGGAGCTCACGCAGCTGTGTCAGCGGGGTCTGCTGGTACACCGCGGCACGGATCAGCGCGTGGGACGGACGCACCTGCAGTGGTTCATCCAATCGTCGAATATCTACCAGCTCGGCCGCACGCAACTCCTCGACGACTCCGGTCGGCTCGCCGACCTCGGCGACCGCCGAAACCAGAGCCAGCGACGACCACGTCCAGCCCAACACGCTCGCCGCGCGCAGCACGGCGAGGGCCGCGTCGGACAGTCGTGAAGTCCGCGCGGCGATCGTGCGGGCGAACGCGGCCGGCGCCGGCAACACGTCTGCAGTCGAGAGATCGGTCAGCTCGTGTTCGGCGAGAAGGGTTTTCAGATACAACGGGTTACCGCCGGTGTGTTCGTGCAGCCGACCCACCAGTTCGTCGGAGATACTCGGCCACCGACGACGTGCCATCTCGGCCACCTGCCCGCGCGTCAGACCGGTCAGCGTGATCGTCACCGCTGCGCCGGGACCCTCGATCCACCGCTTCCAGTCGGGGTGTTGCCCAGGCGCCGGCGGCCGCGTGCCGACCGCCACCAGCAGCCGATCCCCGGCGGTGCGTCGCAACAGCCAGAGCAGCGCATCGACCGACTCCGGGTCAGCCCACTGCAGGTCGTCGGCGACCAGCAGTACCGGTCCGGCGGCGGCCAACGCATCGAGGCGGTCACGCAGTCCTTGGGCAGCCACCCGGGGCGTGGATTGCCCACCGTCGAACATTCGACCCGGTTCGACTCCCCATTGGGTCAGCAGCGCATACGGTGCGCGATCGTTCTGCACGCCGTCGGCCGTCAGGACCCGAAAATTTCGTGCTTGCGCGATCAGGTCCGCCAGGAGGCTGGTCTTGCCGAGTCCGGGTTCGCCCTCGACCACCAGAACCGTCGGCACGCCGCCCTCGGCGCGATCGAGCACCGAGGTGAACAGGCCCGGATCGACGCCGTTCCATTCCAGCACAGTGAGCCCCTGGCCTCGATCGCGTGGTGCGCCCGGCGCGCATACCGGACATCGCGAACATACTCCCGTATCAACTCTCCGTCGCACCTCACCACGTGAGGCAGACTGGGGACGGGATCCGCGACGGCCGCGGGCCACCTCCAGCGAAAGGACCCATCGACGTGTCGAAGAACGCGAAGATCGCTCTCATCATCGTCGGCCTCGGGCTGATCGTGGCGCTACTGGTGTTCTTGCGGCGGGAGAAGACCCTCGTGGACGCGGCCACCGCGAAGATCGAGGAGACGATCGACGAGCTCGATCCCGCGGCCAAGGCCGCCGTGGTGGCGCGTCTGGGCATCGAGGTCAAGGACAAGGCGATCGAGGCCAAGGACATCGCCGTCGGCACCGCCAAGGGCCTCGCGGGCTGACTTCGCCGAGCTGACGCTGCTCAGCCGATGTCGCGGTGTCGGAACGAGATCCATCCGACCAGCACGAGTCCGCCGGCGACGCACAGCATCACCACCACCGGCAGCCATCGCATCGGCTCCACCGGGACGAGCGGGACGTGGGTGAACGGCGACAGGTCGTCGACCCACTGCGGCAGGTTGAACATCCCCGACAGCGGACCGAGAAGCAGGGCGACGACCACCACCGGCCACCCCAGGTGCACCAGCACGGGCGCCACCGCATAGAGCGCCACCACCAGTGCGCCGATGACGAACATCGCCGGAAGCTGGACCGCGGCGATCTGCGCCTGATGCGCGGCGGGCGTTGCCCAACCACCGCCGGCGATGCCGTTGCCGACGACGATGCACACCGCGGTGACGACCATCGCCGCCACCAGCCCGCCACCGGCGACGAGCGCGTAGGCCAGGAAGTACCGACCTCGCGCCGTCGGGGTCGCGAGCACGGCTTCGGCGCGGCCCGAGGCCTCCTCGGTGCGCATCCGTTCGGCGAGGGTGACCGCCCACGCGCCGGCCGCGACGGCGAGGATCGAGGTCATCGTCACCGCGAACACGGTGCTCAGACCGATGCCGCCCAGACGTGCCGAGAGTACGTCGGTGACCAGCTGATTCCCTTGTGCCAGTTGGTCGACCGACGGTCCCATGAAGCCGATGACGAGTGCGTAGACACCGAGTCCACCGAGCCATGACCGAAGCAGCGGCGTCGAGGTCTGCGCGACCATCGCCTCCACGTTCGGCAGCCGGTCGGTGCCCGCGGGGCCGGGTCGCGGGGCGATGAGGCCGCCGCCGAGATCGCGATGGCCGGCCACCCAGCCCGCCGCCGCACCACAACCGGCCAGCACCGCGAGGTCCGCGAGCAGCGGCCACGCGTTGTTGGCGCCGAACGGGTCCATCACCTGCGCCCAGCCGACCGGGCTGATCCACCGCAACCACCCCACGTCGCCGGTGGCGTCCGGGATTCCGCGCAACAGATAGCCAACGAGGACGACCGAGGCGCCGACGAGATTGCCGATGTGCCCGGTCGCCGCCACCTGCGCGGTCAGCAATCCGACGCCGACCGCGGCGAGCGCGGTGCCGGCGTACTGGGCGAAGACGATGCCGACCGACGCGGCATCCGCGCCGAACCCGAAGAGCATCAACGACATCGGCGCCGCCACCGCGATCCCGAACAGCGACGCGACGCTGGCCGCCGCCGCGGTCGGCGCGAGCGGCCCGACCACCCCGGACCGGATCAGTTCCGCACGACCGAGCTCCTCCTCCCGGCGGGTCTGGCGCACCACCATCAACACCGTGCACACGCCGAGCGCGGCGATCATGAAAAGACCTGCGCGCCAGACGGTTGCCGAGGCGATGGACTGGATGTGCACGGTATCGCCGAGCAGGAAACGGAAGGCGGCGTTGGCCCCCGGACCGGCCGCCAGCAAGCGTCGCTTCTCCGGCGTTCCATAGGCCGAGGCGATCGAGGCCGCGGTCGCCAGATTCACCAGCACGAAGATGACCACCGTGACCGGTGCCAGAATCCGTTCGCGCCGCAGCGCCAGCCCGAACAGCAGCCGGTAGCCGGTGATCACCGGGCCTCCAGACGTTCACCGTAGGCATGCAGGAACAACTCCTCCAGGCTTGGTGGGGTCACCGCGAGCGTGCGCACATCCCGGTCTGCCAGCTCCCTTGTCACCGCGACCAATCCGGTGTCATCGACGGTGAAGGTGACCTCGCCCTCGGCCCGCTGCTCGAAGTCGTGGACACCGGTCACCGAGGCCAGGTCGGCGGAGTCGCCGGCGACGGTCGCGGTCACCCGGGAGCGTCGTAGGTGCCGCAAGTCGCGCAGCGAGCCGGACTGGACGGTGCGGCCGTCACGGATGATCGTCACGGTGTCGCAGAGCTGTTCGACCTCGGCGAGGATGTGACTCGACATCAGCACCGCCGATCCCTGTGTCGCACACTCCCGTACGCATTCGGTGAACTGATGGGTCATCAGCGGATCGAGTCCCGACGTGGGCTCGTCGAGGATGAGCAACTCCGTGTCGGTGGCCAGCGCGGCGATCAGGGCCACCTTCTGCCGGTTGCCCTTGGAATAGGTGGAGGCCTTCTTTGTCGGGTCGAGGTCGAAACGATCAATGAGTTCGGCTCGGCGGGATGCGGATTCGGCCCGGATGCCCCGCAGCGACAACAGCAGATCGATACATTGACCGCCGGTCAGCTGCGGCCAGAGGTTCACATCCCCGGGTACGTAGGCCAGCCGCGAATGGATCGCGACGGCGTCGGCATGAGGGTCGGCACCGAAGACGCGCACCGTGCCGCCGTCATATCGATAGAGTCCGAGCAGCACCCGGATGGTGGTCGACTTACCGGCGCCATTGGGTCCGAGGAAACCCGCGACCTCACCGGGGCGCACCCGCAGGTCCAATCCGTCGAGGACACGGAACGAGCCGAAATGCTTTGTCAGCCCGGCAACCTCGATCACCGGGCCGGGTGAACCCACTCGGCCCTCATGTGCGTCGGTCATCGTCGTCCTCCTGGTTTGTCGTCCTGATAGCGCAGCACCACATCGAGCAGTGAGTCGTCGGCCATGACGCCGTGGACCGCGAGTTCGGTCGCCGGGATCACCACCCGGTCGGTGTGCGAACGCAGGATCGCACCGGCATCCGACCAGTCCTCCGGCGGATTCATCACGAGGTCGACCAGCAGCGCACCGAGGGACTGGGCGAGGAGGTAACGCGCTCGGGCCGGCTCGTCCCGGGAGGGTCTGATCGTCCCGTCGGCGACACCGGCCCGAAGGGTGACCTCGGCATCGGCAGCGAGCTGTTCGAGCAGTTCGCGCGCCATGTCTCCCCCGGCCTGCAGACTCCGAATGAGATAGACCATGCGCGGCCCTTGGTCTTCGAGCGTGTCCATCTGGGCCAGGATCGACGCGAAAGCCGGTGCGCCGGGCGATCTCTCGAGACTCTCCCGGTTCGCCTCACGAGTCTGGCGCAGCACGTGGGCATCACATTCACGCCGTAACGCGTCCTTGCTCCCGAAGTGGTGGATCACCAGACCCGGACTGACTCCTGCGGCCTCGGCGATCGCGCGGACCGAGGCCCCGAAGCCGGAGCGGGCGAAAATCTCGATCGCGGTGTCGCGCAGGCGCGCACGGGTGTTCCGGTCGTCACCGGCGACCGAATCCGAACCCCGCTCGGCTATACGCATGTTCAATAGGCTAAACATGCGTTCAGCTTCGGTCAAGGGTGCGCATCTGCCTCGTCGTCGCAGGACGACGGGCCGCGGCGCAGTGGCGAGGGCCACAGCCCTAGAATTGCGCCCATGAGCGACGCCGCCACCCCGATCACCCTTCCCGCCGACCTGCTGCCCGCCGACGGGCGTTTCGGTTGTGGACCGTCCAAGGTGCGGCCGGAGCAGCTGCAATCCCTCGTCGACATCGGCGCCTCGGTGATCGGCACCAGCCATCGTCAGGCCCCGGTGAAGAACGTGGTGGGCTCGGTGCGCGAAGGACTGTCGCAACTGTTCGCCCTCCCCGACGGCTACGAGATCGTGCTGTCCAACGGCGGCACCACCGCCTTCTGGGATGCCGCGTCGTTCGGCCTGATCAAGCGCCGCTCCCTGCACCTGACCTACGGTGAGTTCTCGTCGAAGTTCGCCACCGTCGCCAAGAAGGCGCCGTTCCTCGATTCCCCCGCGGTGATCTCGACCGATCCCGGTACCGCCCCCGACCCGGCCGCGCTGACGGCCGACGACTTCGGTGGCGTCGATCTGATCGGCTGGGCCCACAACGAGACCTCCACGGGTGTCGCGGTGCCGGTCTCCCGCCCCGACGGCGCCGACGACGCGCTGATCGCCATCGACGCGACCTCCGGCGCCGGCGGACTGCCCGTCGACATCGCCGCGACCGACGTCTATTACTTCGCCCCGCAGAAGTGCTTCGCCGCCGACGGCGGCATCTGGCTGGCCGCGATGAGCCCGGCGGCCCTCGCCCGGATCGAACAGATCGCCGGCACCGACCGCTGGTGCCCGGAGTTCCTGTCGCTGCCGACCGCGGTCGACAACAGTCGCAAGAACCAGACCTACAACACCCCGGCGCTGTCGACATTGCTGTTGCTGGACAACCAGATCCAGTGGATGCTCGGCAACGGCGGCCTGGACTGGTGCGTCTCACGTACCGCCGATTCGAGTTCGCGCCTGTACTCCTGGGCCGAGAAGTCGGAATTCGCAACGCCGTTCGTCACCGACCCAACCCTGCGTAGCCAGGTCGTCGGCACCATCGACTTCGACGACGAGATCGATGCGGCCGCCGTCGCCAAGACCCTGCGCGCCAACGGCGTCGTCGACACCGAGCCGTACCGCAAGTTGGGCCGAAACCAGTTGCGAATCGGGATGTTTCCGGCAATCGACCCTGACGATGTCAGCAAGCTCACCGCGAGCATCGACTACATCGTCGAGCGCCTGTAGCCCGCGGGCGCATACTCGATGAGGTGACCACCAGCCAGCCCAGTCATCTCGATCGCCGGCGTGCCGAATCCTTCGGTCCGGTCGCCGACGCCTACGACCGCTACCGTCCGCCGTTCCCGCCCGAGGTCATCGAGCGACTCCTACCTGTCCCGGGCATGTCGGTGCTCGACGTCGGCGCAGGCACGGGCATGGTCTCGGCGCCGATGGCCGCGGCCGGCGCGAGCGTGCTCGCCGTCGAACCCGACCCACTGATGGCCGAGAAGGCCCGCGCGAAGGGCATCGTCGTCGAGGAGGCGACCTTCGAGGAATGGGATGCGCGTGGACGCACCTTTGATCTGGTGGTCTTCGCCCGCTCGCCCACTGGGTCGACCCACAGGTCGCACTCGCCCGCATCCCTTCGCTGCTCAACCCCGACGGCCGCCTGGCCCTGCTGTGGAACCGCGCGGCGGCCATCGAGCCCTCAGAAGCACGGATCCGCGAGATCTACCGGGAGGTGTGCGGCGCGGACGCGGTGCCGACCACCCGGGAGGCATCACGCGCCGAGGACCGCGCGCACGAACTGCTGACGAGCGCCGGACTGACGCCGACCATCGATCGATTCGCCGTCGAGACCCACCTGAGCACCGAGGATTACGTGAACCTGGCGTTCACGTACTCGCGCCAGCTCACCCTCGATGCGGACACCGCGGCGCGATTGCGCTCCCGTCTCACCGAGTTCCTCGGGAACGACGGGGTACGCGTGCGCAACAGCACCGTGGCACTCGTGTGCCGAGCACCGGTGACGGCCTGACCGAGCGGGCCCACACGCTACCCTGGAGCACATACGTCCCATCCGACGCATGGGTCACGTCCGCCACTGTCGGGCTGAACTGCGCGTTTCCGCCGTACCGCCGGGCGACTCCGGCCCGCGTGTCCGGCCCGATCCGCGACGTTCGGTGGTCTAACCTGGCCACAATGCCCGCACTCGTGGTCAACCGGAGGAGGAGCAGATGCGTGAACTTCGAGTGGTCGGCGTCGACGCCGGCGGCTCCCGAGTCATCTGCCAAGACGTCGAGTCGGGTGAGAAGTTCACCATTGCCGCCGATGAACGCCTCCGTGCCGCCGCCCGCGGCGATCTGTCCCGCCTGGGACAGATCGAGATCGAGATGACCAGCTCACTGCGACCACGCGAGATCCAGTCCCGCATCCGGGCCGGCGCCACCGTCGCCGAGGTCGCCGCCATCGCCGGGGTCAGCACCGACAAGATCGAACGATTCGCCCACCCGGTACTGCTCGAACGCAGCCGGGCCGCCGAACTCGCCGCGCTGGCTCATCCCCTGCGTCACGACGGCCCCTCGGAACTCACCCTCGGCGACGTCGTCACCGAGGGGCTCGTCGCGTTCGGCCAGAATCCGTCGGAGGCGGCCTGGGACGCCTGGAAGGGCGAGGACGGCTACTGGGCGGTGCAGATCGCCTGGCAGGTCGGCCACACCGAGCATCGCGCGCACTGGCGGTATCACCCCGGTGCGCACGGCGGAACCGCCGACCCGCTCGACGACCTCGCCGAGGAGCTGACCCACCCAGAACTGATCGAGCCGCGCCGACGCCTGACACCTGTCGCGACCCCGGTCATCACTCCGGTTCCCGCGCCCGTCGTCGACGTCGACGATGCGGGCCGCGAGCAGGTCACCCTCGACGCCGACTCGATCATCGGTGCCCAACGCAGCCGACACGATCCCGCGCATGCCCCCTTCGACGAGCACGGCACCTACGCACTCGATTTCGACTCCGCAGACCCGCACGGCACCGAACCGCACGGGCGCCACCGCGACGACGTCGAGGTCGGCACCGAACCCTCGGAGACCTCCGACGACGTCGCGACGGCCGAGGACGCCGACAGCCACGCCGTCGACACCGACAGCGCCGACGATTCGGCGCACACCACCGACGACGCACCGCCCGCGCCGACCCCGGTCACCGCGCAGCGTCGGCGCAAGTCACGCAAACCACCGGTACCTGCCTGGGAGGACGTCCTGCTGGGTGTCCGTAGCAATCCGAACAGCTGAGGGGGACGATGTCGGCGCGCGCAGTCACACTCTGGTTCATCGATACCGATGATCCTGCGCGAGTGATCCGTGACGGAGTCACCAACGACGTGACCGCTGCCGGACGCCTGGCGTCGGCCATCTACGGCGACAGCGTCCTACTGCCGATGGTCGACACCGACCTCGCGTCGGCGATGAGTGCGACGGATTCGCACGTCTACGCCGGTTTCTACGGGCCGCTGAGCGTGTTGTCGTGCTCGCTGTTCGCCACCGAGCGGCCCAGCACACTCACGCGGACGATCGCGTCGATCCAGCGCAGTGCCGCAGCCACGGTGCTCTACACCGATCCGGCCACCGGCACCGGCGCCTTCGCCCGATGGGAGAACGGGGAGCTACGGCGCTCGTTCTCGGCGACACCGGTGGACTACTTCGAAGACGAGGGCGTGCCCTTCGGATTCGAAGGACCGTTCTGGGGCGGCGAACATCCGCTGCGCTACGCCGACGGGGTGGCCCCCGACCCGCTGGCCCTGCCTTTTCACCCGCAGCAACTCGCCGAGGAATCCAACCGGGCCTGGCTCGGTTTCCGCTTCACCCATCCCCTCGCGCCGACCGACTCCGACCCGGCCCGAATCCCGGTGACCGCGTTCGCCATTCATCCGGCGGACTACCAACCGACGAGCGAGGACATCGAGCGCTACCACGCCGCGTCACGTGCGCGGGCGACACCACCGCCGACGCCCGACGAACAGGGCGGCGGTGAACCGAAACGCGGCCGCGGCCGGCTGGCCCGGTACTTCGGCTTCGGCGGCTCCTGACACCTCGGTCACCGCAACGTTTTTCGCTGTCGCTACGACATGGCGAACAGAGCGATACCCGAACCGACCCCGGCGAGCAGCCCGGTGAGCGCACCCCACACGATCCACCGCCACACCGGGCGAAACCTGAAGTCCCACAACGTCCACGCAGTCGCCGGGGCCAGCACGAAGATCGCGACGAGACCGACGCCGTGCGCCAGCGACTCCGCCAGACTGTAGACCCCGACGGTCACCAGCGAGCAGAAGGCCACAGCCACCGCACTGACGAGCAGCCCGAGTGTCCACGGCGTCGGCTCGTGGCGGCGCCATGGCTCGAGGTCGGCACCATCGGCCGATCCCGCGATCACCCGCTGCGGCTCGGGGATGTACATCGTCCACGCGGGGGTGCGGTCGGCGGTGCGCTCGCCCGAATCGCTCATTGCCCCATCGTGCCCGACCGGACGCGCTCATAGAAGGCGATCGCCGCCGCGGTGGCGACATTGAGCGAGTCGGTGCCCCGACTCATCGGGATCCGTGCCTGCACATGGGTGGCACGCATGGTGGCCCTGGCCAGTCCGGGGCCCTCGGCGCCGACGAGGAAGGCGACGCGCTCGGCGTCCACCGACTCGGCCAGGACCGCGGCCTGCGGGTCCGGGGTCAGCGACACCGTGGTGAAACCATGCCGGTGCACGTCGTCGAGTCCCGCGGGCCACTCGTCGAATTGCGCGGACGGCACCAACAGGGCGTGCCCCATCGACACCCGCACACTGCGCCGATAGAGCGGATCGGCACAGCCCGACCCGAACAAGACGGCGTCGACCCCGAGCCCCGCGGCATTACGGAAGATCGACCCGATGTTCTCGTGGTCGTTGACGCCTTCGAGGATCGCCACCGTCCGCGCGCCGGCGAGCACCTCATCGACGTGGCGGACCGGTGGTCGGCGGGCCACCCCCAGGACCCCGCGATTGAGATGGAACCCGACGATCTCGGCCATCACCTCGGCAGTGGCCCGATAGAACGGGACGGCCGCGTCGGTGTTCTCCGGCCCGACCACCCGCACGTCGTCGGCAAGTTCGTCGAGTCGCCGCGAAACCCCGAGGAAGGCGTGCGGGGTGAAGCGGGAGGCGATCATCCGTTGGGCGACGAGGACGCCCTCGGCGATGACCAGACCCCGGCCACGCCGGCCGCCGGGCAGGGCGGGTAGATCCGGACGCCGGTCGACCGAATTGAGATCGCGGAAGTCGTCGACCCGCTCGTCGGCGGGATCGTCGATGTCGATCACCCGCACCGGCAGTCTCCCGGCCGGCACGGGACCCGAGTGGACCGGACTCGAGTGGACAGGGCTGGGGGGCACGGGAGGGGAAGGCGCGTCGGACACAACCAGTCAGTCTGCCAAAGCGGCAACCGTGGACACTCGCCGATCCGAACCCGACGGGCCCGGCGACGAGTCCGGTATGACAACGTGGAGTCGTGAACAGTGCCGATGCCACGATCGACCATCTGAGCCTGAACCGCGCCACCGACGACGACTGGGACGACATCATCGCCGCCGACGCCCGGGCGTTCGCGATGCGCAACCCGATCCCCGACGACGAGCGAGATGACCTGCGCGCCAAGGTCTCCGATTCCGACGTCATCGTCGTCCGGGATACCGATGTGTCGTCGGTGCCGTTGGTCGGGGTGTCGATGTTCTACCGGATGTCGATGACCTTGCCCGGCGGAGCCGTCGCCGATGCAGCCGGACTGTCGTGGGTGTCGGTGGCCGCGACTCATCGTCGCCGCGGCATCCTGCGGCGGATGCTCACCGAGTTGACCCGCCAGTGGATCGACGAAGGGCAGACCTTTGCGATCCTCACCGCATCGGAGGGCACCATCTACGAGCGCTTCGGCTTCGGGCCGGCGTGCTTCGCGCATTCGATCCGCATCGGGTCATCGGCTCGGATGCGGGCCGAGCACCCGTCCCACGCGACGGTGCGCTTCGCCCACCCCGACGAGGTGGCGGCCGCCGTCGCCGACATCCATCACCGGTGGACCGCGACCCGACCGGGCGCCCTCGCCCGCACCGAGCAGTGGTGGGCGCCGATCCTGGCCGACCGCGACTCCGAACGCCCGCCGGCCGCGAGCGGGTTGCACTACCTGCTGCACGACGACGGGTACGCGAGCTACCGGGTGTTCAAGGGCGTCGCCGACGGCGAGGTACACGCCGAGATCGAGGAGGTCGTGGCGGTCACCGAGGACGCCCACACCGATCTGTGGCGGGTGTTGATCTCGCTCGACCTCATCCCGACCCTGCACGCGTCCATCCCGGTCGACGACCCCCTTCCGCGCAAGCTGCTGAACCTGCGCTCGGTCGAGGTGACCGGCCTGGTCGACAAGATGTGGTTACGCATCCTCGACGTGCCCGCCGCGCTCGGCGCGCGCCGATACGACGCCGATCTCGACGTGGTCCTCGAGGTGGGCGATCGCTTCGCCGGGCGCGGCGGAACCTTTGCCCTCACCGTCCGCAACGGTGCCGCCGTCGTGGTGCACAGCGAGGCCCAACCGACCGTGCGACTGGACACCTCGGTGCTCTCCAGCCTCTACCTCGGCGGGATCTCCGCGCACGAGTTCGCCGCGGCGGGACGACTGTGGACCGATTCGCCGGCCACGCTCGACGCGCTGGACCGGGCGTTCGCGACGACCCGGGCACCGTTCGCCGGCACCTTCTTCTGACCCGACCTCCCGCGCCGACCCGACCCTCCTCTCGGCCCGACGGGTCGGAGGTCAGCTGTCGTCGGAGATGATCCGCTCGAGGATCGGCACGGCCGCACTCAGCGTCGCGCGTTCCTCGTCGGAGAGCTCCTCGAGCCGGTCGTTGAGCCACGCCTTGCGGGCGGCCACCTCGTTCGCGATGACCCGCTCCCCGGCCGGCGCCAAGGTCACGATGGCCTGCCGACCGTCGGTGGGGTGCGCCTCACGCTTGATCATGCCGAGGTCGGCGAGCGAGGCGATGACCCGCGTCATCGACGGCGGTTTGACGCGTTCGGCCGCGGCGAGCGCACCCGGCGACATCGACCCCTCGTGATAGAGGGTGTTCAGCGCCGAGAGCTGCGTCAACGACACGAGTTCGTTGTCGCGACGCAGTCGCAGCCGCCGGGCCATACGTACGATCGCGAGCGACAGCGACCCGGCCAGCCGTTCGTCACCCTCAACAACAAGCTCCACGGCGCAAATATTATGTTCTTCTCAGGAATTCCGCAGCATCGCGGTGAGAATGTCGCTCCTCCGGACCACAGATGTCCTCACGCGTGCACGAGTGCCGTCGCGACGGCCGCGTGGTGCTCCCCCCGCTTCTTCCCCAAGCAATCCCTTCCTCCGCAAGAAATTTCGCGGGGAAGAATGAAAGAGTAGGGGAAGAACACTCCTCCCCCACTCTTCGTGGGTCGTACGAGCCGATCGGAGACGAGGCACGCGCACGAGTGGTGTCCTCAGCCGAGGAGGTCGGAGATCGGCTGCCGCGCGAAGTAGGCGACGAAGACGATGGCCACCAGCCACATCAACGGATGCACCGTGCGCGCCTTGCCCGCCGCGGTCGCCATCACCACCCAGCTGATGAAGCCGACACCGATGCCGTTGGCGATCGAGTAGGTGAACGGCATGGTGACGATCGTCAGGAAGGTCGGCAGCGCGATCGCGAAGTTCGTGAAGTCGATGCTGCGCACCTGCGCGATCATCAGTCCGCCGACGATCACCAGTGCCGGCGCGACGGCCTCACTCGGGATGACCTCGTAGACCGGGGTGAAGAACATCGCCGCGAGGAACAGCACGCCGGTGACGATGTTGGCCAGACCGGTCCGCGCACCTTCGGCGATACCCGACGCCGATTCGACGAAGACGGTGTTCGACGACGACGACGCGACACCACCGGCGATCGCACCGGTGCCCTCCACCACCAGTGCCCGTCCGATGCCGGGCAGATTGCCCTTGGCGTCGGTCAGCCCGGCCTCCTTGCCGAGGCCGGTCATCGTGCCCATCGCGTCGAAGAAGTTCGACAGCACCAGAGCGAACACGAGCACACATGCGGCGAGCACACCGACGCGGGTGAAGGCACCGAACAGGTCGACGTCACCGACGAGGCTCAGATTCGGCAGTCCGCCGAGTGAGTGCGGGATCTCGGGCACCGACAATCCCCACCCGCCGGGCTTGGTGGCACCCGATCCGAGGTGCAGCACCGACTCCAGGATGAGCGAGGCGACCGCGGTCACCGCGATACCGATGAGGAGTCCGCCGGGGACCCGTCGGACCACCAGCACGCCCATCAGCAGTACGCCGAGTACGAATACGAGCGTGGGGATGGTGGTGATCGAGTTGCCGCTGCCCAGTTGCACCGGCACCGTCGTCCCGGCGGCGTCGGGGATGCGCCGGACGAAGCCGGCGTCGACGAATCCGACGAACGCGATGAACGCGCCGATACCCGCGGCGATGGCCGCTTTCAGTTCGGCCGGAACGGCATTGAACACCGCGGTACGGAACCCGGTGACCGCGAGCAACACGATGATGATGCCGTCGATGACGACCAGACCCATCGCCTCGGGCCACGTCATCTGCGGCGCGATGGTCACCGCGAGCAGGCTGTTGATCCCGAGGCCGGTGGCGATCGCGAACGGATAGTTGGCGACGAGACCGAAGATGATCGACATGACGCCGGCGACGAGCGCGGTGACGGCGGCGACCTGGGCGATCGGCAACACGTGCCCGAGGACGTCGGCGTTGTGCGGCTCGCCGGGGATGCCGCCGATGATGATCGGATTGAGCACGACGATGTAGGCCATCGTGAAGAAGGTGACCAGGCCGCCGCGGAACTCCCGACCCAGCGTCGACCCGCGCTCGGAGATCTTGAAGAAACGGTCGAGCGCGCCCGTCGACCGGGCGCTCTCCTGCGTCGATTGGGCGCCCGATTCCGTCGACCGGGCGCTGGATTCCGTCGACTGGGCGGGAGTCGGTTTCGGGGGCTGACTCGAGGAATCGGTGGACACACCGGAAAGCTACCCTGAAGCCCATGTCCGACGCAGCAACCGTGCCCGAACTGCCCCGTGCCCTGCGCGCGCCCGAGCCGGTGATCATCGTCGGGATGCTGGCGTGGCTGATCGCCACGATCGTCGTCGGCGTGTCCGGATGGGGTGGGGGGCGAACGCTCGCGGTCTGCCTCACCGGCCTCGGCGTGGGCGTGCTGGGGACGCTGGTCTTCCTGATCCAGCGCAGGGCATCGCGACGCGGCGAGAAGACCGCACAGCGCGGACTCGACTGAAGACCGACTCGACGGACTCGCGAGCTCGGTCAGTCGGGCACCCGGATCAGCCCCGAGGCCAACGCTGCCGCCGATCGTCCCGCCGCGCGAATCGGGTCCCCCGATCGCAAGGTCCGGGCGAGGACGAAGGCACCTTCCAGCGCGCCGATGACCGCGAGCGCCAAGGTGCGCGCATCGGCGTCGGACATTCCGCGGGTCGCGAACAGCGCGGTGCCGGCCTCGATCCACGATATGAACACCTCGGCCGCGACCTCGCGGAGAGCCGGCTCGGCGTCGGCGACCTCACCGGCCACGGTGCCGACCGGGCACATGTTGATCCACCCGGACCGCTCGATGTCATCGGCGGCCTCGTCGAAGGCGGACATGATGATGTCGGGCAGTGCGCCGTCGACCGCCAGCAATCCGCCGACCAGTTGCAGATAGGCAGCACCCATCTGGCGCAGCGCCGACGCCGCGACGTCACGTTTGCCGCCGGGAAAGTGGTGATACAGCGAGCCGTTCGGGGCTCCCGACGATTCGAGGACCTTCTTGATCGCCGAACCCGCGTAGCCGTTGCGCCGAAGCGACTCCCCCATCGCCACGGTGATCCGCTCGTCATTCCGCATCTTCACATCGTAGAACAATTGCTCTAGAGTGAATACTCTAGAGCAATTGCTCCACACCGATCGTCGAGGAGATGCCGTGAACACCACCGCCCCGTCCGTGCGTCGGGTGGAGATCCCCGCCGGAACCATCGAGTACCTCGACGAGGGATCGGGCGCACCCGTCGTCCTGCTGCACGGACTGTTCATGGATGAGGCACTGTGGGACCCGGTGATGGCACACCTGCCCAACGGTTTTCGCTATATCCGGCCGGTGTTGCCACTCGGCGCCCATCGCGTCGCGATGAACCGCGACGCCGATCTGACGATGCCGGGCATGGTCGCCCTGCTCGCCGACTTCCTCGACGCCCTCGACCTGCGCGAGGTCACCCTCGTCCACACCGACTGGGGCGGAGGACTGTTCCTCACCGCCGCCGGGCGCGACGAGCGCGTCGGCGCGATGGTGATTCTTCCCTGCGAGGCGTTCGAGAACTTCCCACCGGGACTGCCCGGCAAGATGGCGACGATCGCGGCCCGACTCCCCGGCGGCCTCACCCTCGCCGCCCGCCAGCTCCGCAACAGCCGCCTGCGCAGGCTCCCGATGGTGTTCGGCCAGATGACGCGCCGGCCGATCTCCGACGAGCTGGCGCGGCGCTGGACCGAGCCGGTGCTCACGACTCCCGGCATCGCAACCGATCTGGCTTCTTATGCCGCAACGCATTTCGACCGGCGAGAACTCATCGCCGACACCGAGGCGCTCGCGCGATTCACCGGCCACGCGCTCGTGCTCTGGTCCCCCGACAACCGCGTCATGCCGCCGGCACACGGGCGCCGCCTCGCCGAACTGATTCCCGGTGCACGCTACGCCGAGATCGCCGATGCCGCGGTCCTGCTGACCCTCGACGCCCCGGTCACCGTGGGTCACGAGATCGGCTCCTTTCTCACCGGGAACTGACCGTCATCCCGTGATCGATCCAGCGTGATCGATTCCTCTCCACCGATCTCTTTTCGATGTGACCCTTGACACGCTCCGAACAGTGAATGTACGTTCATTCATCATGAAGCAGTGATCACCCGATCACCACCGACGATTCGACGAGGAGCATCCGCCATGAACTACGAGGACATCGAGTACACCGTCGAGGGACCGGCCGCAATCATCACGATGAACCGGCCGAAGCGCTACAACGCATTTCGCGCCAAGACCGTGGAGGAAATGATCAACGCCTTCCGCCGCGCCTGGGCGGATTCCTCCGTGCAGGCCGTCATCCTCACCGGTGCGGGCGACAAGGCGTTCTGCACCGGTGGTGACGTCAAGCAGCGCGCCGAGACCGGCGACTACGGTCCGTCGGAGAGCGGGATGTTCGAGATCGGCAACCTGCACAAGACGATTCGTGACATCCCCAAGCCGGTCATCGCCGCCGTCAACGGCCTCGCCATCGGCGGGGGCCACGTGCTGCACGTGCTGTGCGACCTGACCATCGCCGCCGACACCGCACGCTTCGGCCAGTCCGGTCCCAAGGTCGGCTCCTTCGACGCCGGCTTCGGCTCGGCCTTCCTCGCCCGCGTCGTCGGGGAGAAGCGGGCCCGCGAGATCTGGTATCTGTGCCGCCAGTACGACGCGCAGACCGCCGAGCGCTGGGGACTGGTCAATTGGGTCGTCCCGGCCGCCGACCTCCTCGGCGAGGCCAAGAAGATTGCCGGCGAGATCGCCGAGAAGTCACCCACCGCGATCCGGGTCCTCAAGCAGAGCTTCAACGCCGACACCGACCACCAGGCGGGACTGTCGAACATGGCGATGAGCGCCCTGGATCTGTTCACCCACCACACCGAAGAAGGTGCCGAGGGTGCCGCGGCATTCGCCGAGAAGCGCATGCCCGAATTCAACAAATTCGCCGCCATCTGAGCCCACCCCCGACTCCCCCGCACTCGACTCCCCACGAAGGACACACACCTCATGAGCAGCACCAACATCGCGGTCGTCACCGGCGCCGCCTCGGGTATCGGCAAGGCCATCGCACTGGCTTTCGCCGAACAGGGCACGACCGTCGTCGCCGCCGACCTCAATCTCGACGCCGCCAAACAGACCGCCGCGCAGAACCCCGCCATCGTGCCGATGAGTGTCGACGTCTCCGATCGCGCGCAGGTCGACGCTCTCCGTGAGGAAGTCAACACCGAAGTCGGCGTCCCGGACATCCTCGTCAATGCCGCGGGCTGGGACCGCACCGATCAATTCCTCAATGCCACACCGAAATTCGCCGAGAAGGTGGTGGCCATCAACTATCTCGGACCGGTGCACATGGCCAGCGCCTTCCTCCCCGGCATGGTCGAGGCGTCGGCGTCGGACGACTGGGCGGGCGGGCGCGTGATCAACCTCGCGTCCGACGCCGGGCGCGTCGGCAGTTCCGGAGAATCCATCTACGCCGGCGCCAAGGGCGGCGTCATCGCGCTCAGCAAGTCACTCGCCCGCGAGATGGCCCGACATCGGATCACCGTCAACGCGGTCTGCCCCGGACCCACCGACACCCCACTGTTCCAGGCACAGGACGAGAAACTCAAAGCCGCACTGATCAAGGCGATTCCGTTCCGCCGGCTCGCGCGCCCCGAAGAGGTCGCAGCGCCCGTGCTGTTCTTCGCCTCCCCCGCAGCGTCGTTCATCACCGGCCAGGTGATCAGCGTCAGCGGCGGATTGACCATGGCCGGCTGAGCAATTCACCGAGCACCGAAAGATCTGACATGAGCACCAGCACCGCGCCCCACGTCTACGACGCACATCAGTACCGTTCGTTCTTCGAGAACGAATTCACCTATCTGAACGGCTTCCGCCGCAACGTCTCCCGATATGCCGGCGCGGTCGCGATGATCGACCCCGTCACCGACACACAGTGGACCTATGCACAACTCGGGGCGGCCGTCGACGCACTGGCCGCCGGGCTGGCGCACCGCGGCGTTGTCGACGGGGATGTGGTTGCCTACCAACTGTTCAACGGCCCGGAGTTCGCCCAGCTCTACCTCGCCACCCAAGCCGCGGGCGCCGTCGGCTCGCCGGTCAACTTCCGGCTCGCCGCCGGCGAGACCGCGGTCATCCTCGACGTCAGCACCCCGAAGGTGTATGTCTATGACACCGACCTGACGCCAATGGTCACCGCGGCGATCGCCCTGGCACACCACACGCCGGAAATCCTGATCGGCGTGGGTACCGGCGCACTCGTCGACGGCCCGACATCACTGCGCTTCGACGACCTCCCGCGCGAGTCGGCGCCACCACGGGTCACTCGCACCGTCTTCGACGAGACCACCCGGCTCTACACCTCGGGAACCACCGGCATGCCCAAGGCGGTGCCGATGAACAGCGCGATCGAGATCTTCTCCGCTCACGACGTGATCATGCACTTCCCTCTGACGCCGGAGGACCGCACGCTCAACATGTCACCGTGGTTCCATCGCGGCGGACTCTATTGTGCGGGCCCCAATCCGACGTTCTATCTGGGATCGTCGCTGGTACCGATGCGCGCCTTCGATGCCGAGACGACCCTCGACTGGGTGGAACGCCACCGCCTCACCTTCCTGATCGGCGCACCGACGAACCTCGCGATGCTGGCCACCGCGCAGCAGGCCCGCCCGCGTGACCTGTCGAGCCTGCGCGGCATCGTCACCATGGGAGCACCGCTGGAACGCGAAGCGGCCCTGCGGTATCAAGAGATCCTGACGCCTCGCGTGTTCAACGGATACGGCAGCACCGAGGGATTCTGGAACACCTTCCTGCGTCCCACCGATCTACCCGCCCACGCCGGTACGGCCGGGCGCGCCTGCATCGACGACGACGTGCGCGTGGTCCGGGTCCACGACGACGGCCGGCTCGCGAGCCCCGACGAGGTGGTCGCCCGCGACGGCGTCGAGGTCGGTGAGGTGATCATCCGCTCGCCCAAATGCGCTGCCGCCTACTTCGATTCCCCGCAGCAGGAGAAGGCCAAGTACAACGGCAGCTGGCTGCACATCGGCGATCTGGCGACCTGGGACGCCGACGAGTTCGTCACGATCGTCGGTCGCAAGGACGACATGCTGATCTCCGGCGGCGAGAACGTGCACCCGGTGCAGGTCGAGGAGGCGCTCAACGGGCATCCGGCCGTTGCCGATTCGCTCGTCGTCGGCGTCCCCGACGATCGTTGGGGCCAACTCGTCGTCGCCTACGTCGTTCCCGCCGAGGGCGCCCACCCGACCGCCGACGAACTCGACGCCTACTGTCGCACCCACCCGATGCTCTCGCAGTTCAAACGGCCGCGCGCCTACCGGATCATCGACGCACTCCCGGTGTCGGCGACCGGGAAGAAGTTGCACTACAAGGCCACCACCTCGGCGGCATCGGAGATGGCCGCAGGAGAATTCGCCACCCCCGAACCCACACCCCGCCCCCAAGAACCCGACGCCCAAGAACCCCAGGCCCAAGAACAAGGAGCGACCCCGTGAGCGCCACCACCTCCACCCCGAAGTTCTCCGCGATCGACCCGCTGAATCTCGACCTCGGCTACTCCGACGACGAACTCGCCGTGCGTGATTCGGTGCGCGGATTCCTCGCCGAGCACGTCACCCCGCATATCGCCGACTGGTTCGAGGCGGGCTCGATCCCGATCGCGCGGGATCTGTTCAAGCAATTCGGTCAGCTCGGCGTGCTCGGCATGCACCTCGACGGATACGGCTGCGGCGGAGCATCATCGGTGCACTACGGCCTGGCCAGTCTCGAATTGGAGGCCTGTGACTCCGGCATCCGGTCGATGGTGTCGGTGCAGGGCTCGCTGGCGATGTTCTCCATCTACAACAACGGCAGCGAGGAGCAGAAGAACCGGTGGCTGCCGTCGATGGCCGAGGGCACCACCGTTGGCTGCTTCGGGCTGACCGAACCCGACGCCGGCTCGGACCCGGCATCGATGAAGACCAGGGCCCGACGCGACGGTGACGACTGGATTCTCGACGGCCGCAAGATGTGGATCACCAACTCCCCCATCGCCGATGTGGCGGTCGTGTGGGCCCGGACCGAGGAGGGCGTTCGCGGCTTCATCGTGCCCACCGACACCGCCGGCGTGTCCACCCCGGAGATCAAGCACAAACTGTCGCTGCGGGCCTCGACGACCGGCGAGATCGTTCTGGACAACGTGCGTCTGCCGGCCGAGGCGCTGATGCCCGGCAACGACGATCTGCACAAGGGGCAGGGCATCAAGGCCCCATTGTCGAGCCTCACCGAAGCGCGGTACGGCATCATCTGGGGTTCGATCGGCGCCGCCCGGACCGCATGGCAGGCGGCCGTCGACTATGCCACGCAGCGAACGCAATTCGGCAAACCCATCGCCGGTTTCCAACTGACGCAGGCCAAGATCGCCGACATGGCCCTGGAACTGCAGAAGGGCCAGCTGCTCGCCCAGCATCTGGGCCGACTGAAGGACTCGGTGGGTCTGCGTCCCGACCAGGTCAGCTTCGGCAAGCTCAACAACACGCGCGAGGCCATCAAGATCTGTCGCACCGCGCGAACCATTCTGGGCGGCAACGGGATCTCGCTGGAGTACCCGATCATCCGGCACATGGTGAACCTGGAGTCGGTGCTGACCTACGAGGGCACCCCCGAGATGCATCAGCTGGTCCTCGGTCAGGCCTTCACCGGCCAGAACGCCTTCCGCTGAGAGGAATCGACATGAGCGCACTGACCCACGACATCGAACACAGGCAATTCCGCGAGACCGTCACCAAGTTCGTCGCCGAGCAGATCACCCCGCACCACGATGAATGGGAGCGGGCGGGGCTCTGGGATCGCACCCTGTTCACCGAGGCGGGCAAGAACGGACTACTCGGCTTCAGCGTGCCCGACGACTTCGGCGGCCCCGGCGTCGACGACTTCCGCTATCATGCCATCGTCATCGAGGAGACCGCCCGGACCGGCGCGGCGGCCGAGGCCATCGCCTTCTCCCTGCAGAACGACGTCGTGCTGCCGTATCTGACCGAGATGGCCGACGACGAGCAGAAGGCGCGCTGGTTGCCCGGCATCGTCTCCGGGGAGACCGTCCTGGGCATCGCGATGACCGAACCCTGTGCGGGCAGCGACCTCACCGGCATCCGCACCACCGCGGTGCGCGACGGCGACCACTACGTCGTCAACGGGTCCAAGACCTTCATCTCCAACGGGCGCAACGGTGATCTGTTCGTCGTCGCGGTGCGCACCGGGCCCGAGAAGCACAAGGGACTCACCCTGCTGGTGGTCGAAGCCGACACCGAGGGTTTCCAGCGGGGCCGCAAGCTCGACAAGATCGGCCTGCATGCGCAGGACACCAGCGAGCTCTCGTTCGTCGACATGCGGGTTCCGGTGCGTAACCGCCTGGGTGCGGAGGGCGCCGGCTTCTACCAGCTGGTGCACAATCTGCCTCAGGAGCGACTCTCGCTCGCCGTCGGCGCGGTTGCCGCCGCGGAGGGGACCTTCGCGCGGACGATGGATTACGTCACCGATCGCACCGCATTCGGCTCGCCGATCAGCTCCTTCCAGAACACGCAGTTCGTGCTCGCCGAGATCGCCACCGAACTCGACATCGCACGTACCTATCTCGACGACTGCCTCGCCGAACACGTCGCCGGCGAGCTGACGGCGGCCCGCGCGGCCAAGCTCAAGTGGTGGGCCACCGAGTTGCAGTTCCGCACGGCCAACCGGTGCCTGCAACTGCACGGCGGGTACGGCTACATGCGCGAATACTCGGTCTCACAGGCATTTCTCGACGCGCGCATCCAGTCGATCTACGGCGGCACCACCGAGATCATGAAGACGATCATCGCCAAGGACCTCGGCATCTGATCGACTACCCTACGGTGACGGCGTGGTGGTGAACTCCAGTTCACCACTTGTGAACGAGGAGGGTTGCGGTGGCCAAGACGGCGGCGGCACGGTCGGCGACCGACACCGCGGTGGAGGAGGCGGTCCGCGCGGTGCGGGTGTCCTCGCGTCGCCGCCAGCTGCTCGATGCCGCGGTGGCGGTGATGGAGCGCACGGGGTTCCACCAGATGTCGATGCAGGCGCTGGCCGAGGAGGCCGGCGTCAGCGTCGGCCTGTTCTACAAGTACTTCGGCGGCAAGGAGGAGATCCTCCTCGCGGCCATCGTCGACATCCTCGAGAAGTTCCGCGATCAGCTCGCCCCGGCGATGGAACTCGCCGGCGACGACCCGGTCGAGCAGTTGATGGCCGGGTTCCGGGAGTACGTCGCGATCGTCGACGCCAACCGTGACGCGGTGGTCCTGACCTACCGCGAGAGCCGGACCCTCGACGCCGACGGACGCGAACGGATCAAACAGCTCGAGGTGCAGACCTCCGCGCCGATGCGCGGGGCCATCACCGCCGCGATCGCCGCCGGGTTGGTGCATGACGACGTCGACGCCGATCTCGTCGTGTTCGACCTGATGATGCTGGCGCACGGGTGGGCGCTCAAGCACTGGCATTTCGCGCCCGCCTTCGACCTCGACGGATACGTCACCACCCAGCTGCGGATCGCGTTGCGCGCATTGGTGGCCCACGACCATCTCGATCGGTACCTGGCCGGACTCTGATCTCGCCGTCAGCCGCCGATCAGGGCATCGAGTCGCTTCTCGACCATTCCCACGGACTGACCGATCAGGGCGAACATCTCGTTGGTGGTCTGGCCGTGGTAATAGCGGTAATAGATCTGCTGGGCCATCGCCGCGAAGCGGAACAACCCGAACACCTCATACCACCGCCAGCGCTCCGGATTCATCTCGAATCCCATTGCCGCACAGTAGCGCTCGACGAACTCGGCGCGGGTGATCATTCCCGGCATCGTGGTCGGCACCCGACGCATCGCCTTGACCTGCTCGTCGTCGTCGGCCTGCACCCAGTAGGCCATCGACCCCGCCACATCCATCAGCGGGTCTCCCAGGGTGGCCATCTCCCAGTCCAGGATGCCGATGACCCGGGTCGGGTCGTCGGCCGACAGCACGACGTTGTCGAGTTTGAAGTCGTTGTGGATCACGCAGTTCGCGACGTCGTCGGGCTCATTCTCCGCGAGCCAGACCATCGTCGACTCGTAGTCGGGAACGTCGGGCGTGCGGGCGTTGCGGAATCGTGCCGACCACCCATCGACCTGACGCTGCACATACCCGAATCCCTTACCGAGATCGGTGAGTCCGGCGGCACCCGGATCGACCGAATGCAACTCGGCCAGCACGTCGATGAAGTTGTGGCACAACCGTCGTGCCGACTCCGGCGGCAACGGCACGTCCGACGGCCAGTCCCGGCCGGCGATGATCCCTTCCAGACGGCCCATCACATAGAACTCGGCGCCGATCAGGTCGGGGTCGTCGCAGTGGGCCACCATCGGGGCGATATAGGGCAAGACAGGCGCGAACCGCGACTGGATGCGGTACTCGCGGCCCATGTCGTGAGCGCCCTTGGCCTTGGTGCCCGACGGCGCGCGACGCAGGATGAGGTCCCGGCCCGGATACGACAGCAGGTAGGTGAGATTGCTGGCACCGCCCGAGAACTGACGGACCTGCGGCTCGGCGTCGAGTCCGGTCGTGTCCTGCGCGTGCTCCCGCAGCCATTCGGCGACCTTGCCGACGTCGAAGCTGTCCTCGGCACGCACCTCACCCGCACCCGCCACCTGCAGTCCCACTTGTCCGGCCCTCCTCGTCGTTCTCGTCTCAGTCGAGGGTAACCATCACAGCCACTCGGATGAGGGCGGTTCGATCAGTGCGGGACGGCGGTACCGCTGTTCTGGTGCTCGTCCGGGCCCCGATTGTCGCGTGGACGTCGAAACGGCTTGAGCCGCAGGATGTGCCGCAGTACGAACGCGAGCACCGGGCGGACCAGAGGTACTCCCCACCGCCACGGCAAGAAGGCCACCCATCGTGGCGATCCGGCGATCTCCCAGCGCACGGTCAGTGTGCGCGGTCGCGGGCCGTCGGAGATGGTGAATCGCTCCGCGAAGTCCTTGATGGCCAACGGAACCGAGACGCCGGTGCCGGTCAGGGTGATCCGCTCGCCGTCGATCACCTCCGTGGCGCGCTGGGCCACCGAGAGGAAGGTTCCCGACATCGTCCGCCAATCGCCGACCACCGGACCCGCCGGTGCGTTCCCCTCCGACGCACCGGCGTGGATCCAGATCGGCCCCCGAAGAAACGGGAGCGAGCTCAGATAGTGGGCATGGGCGAGCCGATCCCACACCTCACGCCGCGACAACGGCGTCGTGTATTCGAGGCTGATGGCGAAGGCCGCCCGCGTCGCGATGTAGCGGTCGACGTCACCAAGCGCCACCTCCCGCACCGCGAATCGGTCGGGTCGGGTGGCGAGACCGTAGGCGATGACGAGGCCGATCGCACCGAGAAGGGTGATGGCGAGAACCGCCCCGACCACGATTCCCGCCACCACGAGACCACTCACACCGACCCCCCGAACGGCTCGCACGCAACATCAAATATGAAATATGAATCTAAACAAGTGACCTGCGTTACGTCAAGAGCGTCACGCTGTCGGCGGGGACCAGCTGGTGACCGCGCGGACCCGGGAGTCCACCGCGCGGGCAGGAACCGACCGCATGGCCAGGTCACGCAGCGTCGCGGTGACCGGATGACTCGCCTGCATCACCGCACCGAGTACCCGGGCCTGGCGCGCAATCCGTTGCGTGCGCCGTCGACGCAGGGCGTCGTAGCGGGCGAGGACGGCGGGTAGCTCGTTGTTGTGCTTCGCGGCGGCGATGAGGAGGGTGGCGAGAGTGGCCGCGCCCTCGATCGCCAGGTTCGCGCCTTGGCCCAGGTTGGGAGTCATCGCGTGCGCGGCATCCCCGATCAACACCCGCCGGCCCGACACGAACGAGGCCAGGGGCGCCGCCAGCTCCTCGATCGGCAGATACGACACCGATGCCGGATCCGTGGCGTCGAGGATCTCCTCGATCGGCTGGTGCCAGTGACCGAAGCGGCGACGTACCTCCTCCATGGCGGCGTCGCCCGCCGGGCTCGACCCGGGTGGCGACGACACGCACGCGAACCAGTACACGCGGCCGTCGGCGAGCGGGGCGATCCCGAACCTCGCACCGCGGCCGACCGATTCACCCGCGGTGTCGGTCGCCACCGGTCGGGTGGTGATCGCGCGCCACGCACCGTATCCGCTGTCGCGTACTCCAGGGTCGTCGAAAGCGCTGGAGCGCACCGCGCTCCGCAGGCCATCGGCGCCGACGATCACATCGGCACTGAGGTGCTCGCCGGTGTCGAGGACCACGGAGGTGTCGCCGACCTCGACGACCCGCGCGCCCGCGCGTATCGATCCGGCCGGGACCGCGGCCAGCAGAATGCGATACAGGTCGGCGCGGTCGATCACCCGCACATCATGGGTCGACGCCATCCGCGTCAACCAGGAGCCGTCAGGCCTGCGTGTTCCGGATCGATTGACCACACCCGCGGGACCGGCGGCAGCGCGCACCTGGTCTCCGATCCCGATCGCGTCGAGCGCACGGAACCCGTTGCCGAACAACGACAATCCGGAACCGTGCGCACGCACTCGGTCGGCACGCTCCAGGAGTTGAACGTCGACGCCGGCCTGCCGGAGTCCCACCGCGATCGCGAGACCGCCGATGCCCGCACCCACCACGATGACCCGCATCGCTCAACGGTAGCGCGTGGACCCGTCCGGCGGCGCCGTGGTCGACACGAGCTTGGCGAAGCAGTGTTCACCGTCGAATCCCTGTGCCGCACACCATGCGTTGGCCTGGTCCGGCCCGGGGAAGGTCGCCGCGGCCACCGTCACCCACCAGCCGGACTGACTGAAGACACTCCATTCGTCGGAGTACAGCAGCCGAACATCGTTGAACCGCAATCTCAGTGTCAGGAATTCGTCGAGGATGGCCTGGTTGTCCCAGGTCTTGCCGTCGGCGAACAGGCCGGGCCGTTTGGAGCTCAGTTGCGCCACCCACCGGTTGTTGAGAGTGGAGAGGATGAAGGTACGATCCGAATTCGCCTGTCTACGAAGCGCATCACCGGTGGTCGAACCGAGGTCGACGCCCGGCGGCAGCTCCGGACCCGTGGAGACCTGGGGTGGCGCGGCCGAACCGCCTTCCGGCTTCGGTAGCGATGTCGTGGTTTGGGGCCCGGGGTCGCAGTCCACGGTGAACGTTCCCGCGGCCGTGCCGTTGGCCTGGCCGAGGGTGTCGGGCGTCCGATAGAAGGAGCCGGGCGGGTAGGTCAATTCCATGGTGATGCCCTCGCCGACGTCGCTCGGCGGGATGGCGGCCGGCGCCCGGGAGAAGTCGAATCGCCCGGAGGCGACGAGCGATCCCGAATCCGCGATCGAGATGCGGGTTCCGGTGCCCGACATGACATCTCCGTCGGCACATGTGGCGACGACCTTCATCGTCGCGACCAGGCCGGCCGGGGTCGTGCGGAACTGCTGCGGCGTGAACGTCGGTGCGGTCGCACAGTGGGTGACCGTGCCCTCCGCGGCTGTCCGCGTCTGGGCCGGCGCGATGCCCGGCGGGCCCGCCGGGCCGCCGGTGGGTGCGAAGCCGGTGATCGTCGTGCCCGTCAAGGTCACCAGAGTCGATCCGACGGCGAAGGTCTGCGCGGCCGGCGACGAGTCCGATGAGGCGCCGCCCACGGTGGACACGGGCAGCGACCAGTCGTTGCTGCCGTCGGCCAACGCCAGCGCCGTGATCCCACCCGTGGGGTCGGCAGCGATCAACCGCTGTCCGTCGGTGACCGGGAAACCCGTTGTGTAAGAAATGGCTACCTTCTGTGTCCAGCGGGTCTGCCCCGTCGCGGTATCGGCCACGGTCAGGTCCTCACCTTGCGCGATGACCACCTCGCGATCGTCGGCGAGGACAGCGGTGGTGGCGCCGTACGGCGAGTCGGGTCCGCCGACCGCGGTCGTCCAAGTACTGGACTTGTCAGCCACCGAGGTCCACCTACCGTCGACGAGAAGGTGGCCTCGCTGATTCGGCGAGGCCACCGTGGGCACCGACACCGACGAGCCGGGGATCTCGACGGTGGTGCCGTCGGGTCGTACGACGACCACGGGGCCCGCGTTGGTGGCCAGCCCTCCCGAACCCGAGGCCGAGATGACCGCGATGGAACCATCGGCCAACGGCTCGGTGACGGCGTATCCGGCACGGTTGAGAAGTTCTCGGCCGTCGGCGGCCGACACGACGAGCACCGAGGTCTGACCGCTGGCCACCAGCGACGACGTGGCAGTGAAGCTGGACGCATCCCCGCCGGGGGTGCTGTCGCCGAGCGGGTAGGACTTGGTCCACACCGCGTGCGCGCTGTTGTCCACCTTCATGATGGACAATCCACCATCGGTGAACGATCGCAGGTAGGCGCCGTCGGTGTTGAGTGCGATCTCGTAGGCCCCGGGCGACGGGTTGTCGGCGGTGGCAACGACGGAGCCGGTCGAGGTGTCGAAGAAGGTGATGGTCGACTGGTCATAGCAAGCGATCCGGCCGTTGACGATCGTGTCCGAGCAGCCCTGCACGGTTCGCGACGATGTCCAGTGCTTGCCGGTCTCGGCGTCGACGCCGGCCAGCGTGCGGCCCGACGAGGACGGGCCGCTGACGAAGGTCACCAGCGTGTGCTCGTCGTGGACCGCACCGAGCGAAAGGTACTGGGCCCTGCTCGGGTCGGGCGAGACGAACCGCTCGCCACCCAGTTGCGAGGCGCCGACCTGCCACTTCGCCGTCGGCGCGGTCGGGAACGTGCCGGTGAGTTGCCCGTCGAGGGGGGCGGCGTGGCTCGAGTCGTCGTGGCGGCTGGTCCACCAGACGAGTCCACCGGCAACCAATCCGGCGACGCAGACGAGGGCGACAGCGGTCAGAATCCACGGCAGCGCACGGCGCCGACGGGGTGGCGTCATGCCGGGAGGCCGGGCCGGGAATCTGCCGCTCGGATATCCGGGCGGCATCCCCGATGGCATCCCGGGAGGTGGTCCGGAATACGGGCCCGACGGCGGGCCGAAATATCCGGCGCCCGCCGGCGGCATCGGTCGCGCCATGGTCGGCTGATACGCCGCCTGCGGCCCGGTGACCGGTGGAGGCGGTGGCGGTACCGGAGACTGAGGGCCCAGCGTCGTGGGCGGCGCGGGACGCGCGATGAACTCCGTCGCGTCCGAGGCGTTGTCGCCGGCGAGTTCATCCGAGTCGGACATCGTTTCAGTTAAGCCGAGTTGGACCCCGACGTTGCAGCGTCGACTGTCATCCGATCGGACCATTTCTGCGCACCGTGACCCGTGTCGAGGCCCATACGCACAGCAGTACCCACAAGGCGCCGCACGCCCAGCCGGCGAGCACATCGGTGGTCCAGTGCACGCCGAGGTACACCCGGGTCACGCCGATCGCGAACGACAACGCGGGCGCGGCGAGCAACACCCACCGGTGGCCCCGGACCCACGGACTGAGGCGGTAGGCGACGACGGCGAGCAGACAGTAGACGACCATCGACATCATCGCGTGCCCACTCGGAAACGAATAACTCTCGATGTGCAACAGCCGGTCGGTGACCGGCGGACGACTCCGCGCGACAACGTGTTTGAACGTCACCATCACCGCCGCGCCCACCAATGACCCGACGGCCAGCAGCACCGCCTCATCTACGTGGCGCCGAATCATCAGCCAGACGACCACCACCGTGCAGATGGCCGTCATCGTCAGCGAGTTTCCGAAGAAGGTGACGACATGCGCCACCCCGATCCACGGCTGCGACCTGCCCTCGACCATCCAGTTGGTGACATCGTCGTCTATCCGAAGCCGTTCGAAGGCAAGCTTGGCCGTCATGACGCCACCTTACTGATCGGTTGTCACGGTTCCTCCGGATGATCGCGAACCCTCCCCTCGATGGTCGAGGTGCGAGCCGCGTGCGCCGGGCCTCGAGACCTGGCGAGACAACAAGACTCCCAACCACATCCACCGTCGCACGATCTGAACGCGAGCCGAATTTGCAGACGCCCCTGCTGCACCAGCCGCGTCTGCACAGTGGAGCCGCGAACTCATCACGCCTGACAGTCCAGGCGCCCTCTCCCGACGGTCGAGCACCCCTCCCCCGACGGTCGAGCGCCCCTCTCCGCCGATGCTCGAGCACCATTCCCTCGATGGTCGAGAACTGTTCCCCCTCGATGGTCGAGGTGCGAGCCGCGTGCGGCGAGCCTCCAGACCCGGCGAGACAACAAGCCCCCCAACCACATCGACAGCAAGACAAGCGAAAAACACACCCCCTACCACATCCCACCGACAGAAAATTGACGTCGAAACACGTTGTCCACAAGCACAATTGATCGGAAATACCCCTTGCATCGAACATACTTTCCTGTAGACTGGACCTATCACACCGATCAGCCACTGGGGAGGGGTTCATGATCGACACCGCCGCAACTCTTGACGCGGAAACCGTTGATGCCGAGGCGATCTTCGCCGCCATCGTCGCCCGACTCAGCGACCTGCAATGGAATCCGGAGATGACCGGGCCACAAGCTTTCGGTGCGATGAAACAAGTCCTGTTGTTGCGCAACCTGGTTGATCACCACGCCACCACCCTCACCGGCGAGATGGATCGGCTGGGCGTGGCCGATCACAAGACCACCCGGCTGCGAGAGTTGTTGATCAGCATGGGTTTCGCGCCAGCCGTCGCGGGTCGGTATGTGCGGGTTGCCACCACCACCGATGTCGACCTGTTGTTGGCGCACGCAGCGGACGGGTCCATCTCCTCCGAACACGTCGATGCCGTCGTCCGCGGTCTGGCGCACATCGACACCCGATGCCCCGAGCCTTTGGACACCGTCCAACGCTGCGAGTTTCTGCGGAAACTCTTGTCGCACTACTTCGCCGGCTTCACCCCCGCCGAGATCACCACCTACGCGAGGCAGTTGGGTAACGAGCTCGCCGCGGAGACACCGGGCGGGTTACCGGCCGCCGAGGACAAGAAGATCAACTCCTACACCGACCGCATCACCGACGACGGACGGCTGGAGATCTCGGCGAACCTCGACATCGTCGCCGGTGAGAAAACCAGAACTCTGATGGAAACCTTGTCGGCGCCCAAGCCTCAACCCGACGGCTCCCCCGATCCCCGGACACCCGAACAAATCTGCGCGGCCGCGTTCGAAACGATCGTGGAGTTGGCGGCACAAGGTTTGGCGGACACCACCTTCTCGGCGAAACCGACCAACGGACTGTTGTGGACCTGGTCGGCGGACAACCCGGCGCTCGGCGGCGATTTGCAGAACATGGGAGCCATCACCGAAGCCACCGCGAAACTGCTGTCGTGTGATACCACGATCACCAAGATCATGCTCGATCCCAACGGGGTACCGCTCAGTGTTGGCGAGGCGAAGCGCTTCTTCACCCCCGGGCAACGGAAAGCGTTGTTGGTGCGGGATCGCGGGTGTATAAAGTGCGGTGCACACGCCGGACGCTGCCAAGGACACCACCTCAAGCATTGGGCCGATGGTGGTCCCACCGACCTCGACAACGGCTGCCTCCTCTGCAGCAGTTGTCATGATGATGTGCACCACCACGGATGGGACATCATCATGGGCTTCGACCGACACCCCTGGTTGATCCCACCCGCCAGCGTGGATCCGAAACGCCGGCCGGTGCCGTCGTATCACCGACGCACCATGCGACTCGACGACACCGCAGCCTGACCTGCGCTGTCCCACTACCTGATTCCCTGCACCCGGCCTGGCCGGGACCGCATCTGTTGTTTGAGAACTCCATAGCGATAATCCCACCCGATGGTCGAGGTGCGCGTGCCACCGCGGCCCGGAAACCTGTCGGCACAACAGGTCTCGAGGCTCGTCGCTAACGCTCCTCGGCACCTCGACCACCGGGATGGGAAGGGTCGCCGGGTGGGAAGGGTCGCCGGGTGGGAAGGGCTAAGCATCCTTCGATGCATCGCCATCCCCCGATGGTCGAGGTGTGAGCCGCGTGCGGCGAGCCTCGAGACCACCTGCACCAGAGCTGGATTCGAATCACCGCGGCCCGGAAAACCTCTCCGAGAAGGAACGGGGTGTCAGCCTGCAGCGAGTGCGCGGCTGATCACGAGCCGCTGAATCTGGTTGGTGCCCTCGAAGATCTGGGTGATCTTGGCTTCGCGCATGTAGCGCTCCACCCGGAAGTCACGGGTGTAACCGTTGCCGCCGAGGACCTGTACCGCGTCCGTGGTGACCTTCATCGCGGCGTCGGTCGCGATGAGCTTGGCCGTGGCGGCCGCACGTGAATAGGGCTGTCCGGCGTCCCGTCGGCGAGCGGCGTCGAGGTAGGTTGCGCGTGCCGAGTCGACGGCGGCGGCCATGTCGGCGAGGAAGAAACCCAAGCCCTGGTGGTCGATGATCTTGCGGCCGAAGGTGGTTCGCTCCTGTGCGTACTCGACCGCAGCGTCGAGCGCCGACTGCGCCAATCCGGTGGCACAGGCTGCGATTCCCAATCGTCCGGAATCCAGCGCGGAGAAGGCAATCGGCAGTCCCTGGCCCTCGGCGCCGATCAGCCGGTCCGCGTCGACGACAGCGTCGTCGTAGGTGGCGGCAGTGGTCGGGACGGCGTGCAGTCCCATCTTCTCCTCGGGCTTGCCGAAGGTGAGGCCGTCGGTGTCTCGCGCAACCAAGAAGCAGGAGATCCCCTTCGACCCCTCACCGGTGCGCGCGAACAAGTTGTAGACGTCGGCGATGCCGCCATGGGTGATCCACGCCTTGGTCCCGGTCACGTGATAGCCGTCGTCCGCAGCCTTGGCTCGGCAATTCAGTGCCGCCGCGTCGGAGCCGGCCTGCGGCTCTGACAGGCTGTAGGCGCCGATGAGCTTGCCGTTCAACAAGTCCGGAAGCCAACGTTGTTTCTGCTCTTCGGTGCCGAAATTGAAGAGCGGGTGACACGCCAGGCCGTGCACGCTGGTCGCCACAGCCACTGCCGCCCACCGCGCCGCGAGTTCCTCCAGCACCTGGAGGTAGACCTCGTACGGTTGGCCTCCGCCATCCCAATCGACCGGATACGGCAGCCCGAGGAGTCCCGCTTCCCCGAGCTCGGCGAAGAGCCCGTCGGGATACGTCTCGGCCTTCTCGTGCGCGTCGGCGATCGGCGCCAGACGCTTGTCGGCGATATCGCGGGTCAGGGCGATCAGGTCGCGCGCCTCATCATTGGGGAGCAGACGATCAACAGCCATGTGGCGAGCCTTTCCGGGCTAGAGACAGTACTCAGGTACGCTTCACAGTACTATTCTCGACGCCGGAAGGCCACAGCAGTCCGGCGACCCAGCAGTGAGGAGCGATCATGACCCGCGGGGCGAATGCAAGTCCGGGCGTCACCGACTTCGGCACCCGGAGACGCGCAGCGCTGTTCGACGACCTCCTCGCTCTGCTCCTCGCCGAAGGTTTCGCACATCTGTCTGTCGCCGACCTCGCCGGCAGATTGCGCTGCTCCAAAACGACGATCTACACCCTCGCCGACAGCAAGGAGCAACTGGTCACCAAGACGGTGACGCATTTCTTCCGGGTCGCCACCGAGCACGTCGAGGCGCGGGTCGCGGCGGCGACGTCGGCACGCGAGGCGGTCATCGATTACCTCATCGCCGTCGGCGAGGAACTCTCCCCGGCCTCCGAGGTGTTCATGACCGACCTCCACGCCTTCGGCCCGACCCGCGACCTGTACGAACAGAACACCGCCGCAGCCGCTCGCCGGGTGCGGGAGCTGATCGACGCCGGAGTTCGCGACGGCGAGTTCCGGGATGTCAACGCCGCGTTCGCTGCCGACGTCGCCGCGACGATGATGAGCCGCATCCAGCGACGGGAGGTCTCGGCGACCACGGGCCTCGACGACGCCGCAGCCTACCGGCAGCTCGCCGCGATCCTCACCACCGGCATCGACGCCCAACGACGCTGACGGTCGGCGTCGAGGCCGCCATCAACGCCGGCGGGACAGATACGTGACGCCCCGGCTGTCGACCCACCACCGCACCCGAACCTCACTCGATGCGCCACCACCCTTGCGCGACAATGCCATCCGCAGGTCGTCATACACACGAACCTCGCCCGGTACCGGCCTTCCGGTTTCGGCGGTGAACAACACCGCTGCGGTGTCGTCGGCCGTCGTGTACTCCCCCGCACCGACCGGTTCGGCGGTGAACTCCTCCGACACCTGCGGGAGATCCAGGATGTCGGCCAGAAGCGTTGCGCCCTCGGGACTGTCGGGACCGATCACGAGGGTAACGGGATCGACGGCCTGTGCCCACCACGGGTCATCGAGGACGACGGGAACGCGATGGCCATCGGTGGGCACGGCGGTACCCGAGGCGACCCGCACGGCGTCGGGTGCGTCGATTTCCGACCAGTCGATCCTCCCCGACCGGCAGACCTCGACCACCGCGGAGTAGATCGCGCGAGTGACCCCGGGGGAGATCGATCTACCTCGATCGCCCAGCCTGGCCAGCAACAACGATGCCTCCGTGGCGGATTCGGGGGGTAGCGCTGCGAGCGCAGGGGCCAGCGCGTCCGCGTGGGGATGCACCAGCGGATCGAGCACACCGACGAGCGAGTGATCCGACGGCGCACGGTATTCACCGAGAAGTAAACCGTCGACCTCGGCGAAATGACGCAACCACCAGGCGGTGTACCCCTCGCGATCGTCGAGCGCTCGTGCCGCCTGCTCATCCTCGACGATCAACGTCAGGGCCTGCTCCCACCGATCGGGGGCGACGAGGTCGAGATCGCGGATGGCGCACAGACGTTCCGGGGCATCCGGCAAGGTCTCCCACCACTGCTCCTCGTCGGGAAGATCATGGTCGGGCCCCGTCGGAAGGTCGTCGACGATCACCGCGAACGACCACCCCACCCCGAGCCGGCGAAGCACGTGCGCACCATGTCGCTCGGCGACGTCACCGTCGAGCAGACCGAAGGGATGGTCCTCGACGAGCACCGCGGCCAACGGCGAATCGACGAGGAGCAACTCGTCGGCACTACGCAAGTCACCGTCGTCGGCAGGCAGCGGAAGCCGCGACAGCCATTCGGGCACAACGGCTTCGCTGTCGGCACCGAGGAGCGCGAGCACCTCCTCGGCCAGACCGGTGGCGTCGACCTCCTCACCCGCACCGTCCTCGACGAGGTCGGCGGCCTCCTCGACGAGCATGCGCAGTGCCGGATCGGCGAGTGCATCGGTGATCGAAAGCCGTTGCACGCCCAGTCGTTCCAGGAGGGGATGGTCGGCCTCGGCCGCGACGGTGCGAATCCAGCGCAGGGGCGTCTGCACGGCGTGCGCGGTGAACAATCCACGCGCACCGATGTTCATCCGACCATCCGAACGCGGGATGGGCAGGGCGGCAAGCTCTTCGGCGTCGAGGGCCGTCGACACCAACGGTGCGAGCGCTGCGTACAACCGCCCCCACCAAGCAGGGTCGCGTTCCACACCGGTCAGCCGCTCGGCCAGCGACGCCAAGCCGATCCGGGTGACGTCGAGCGATTCGAGTACCGGGAGTTGATGTGCGAGAGACAGATCCGGATGGACGAGATCGGTGAACAGCTCGCCGAGCACCTCCGCGAGGTCGGGACCGAGCCCGATCAGCACCGACGCACGGTCCGGCACCACCGGCGCCCCTGCGATGCCGGGGAGCCATGCAGTGCTACGCAGTTCGTGGAGCACCGCGTCGATCAACCGGGCATCGTCGCCGCCCCGCGCGCGGTGCGCGCGGGGAACCAGAGCCACCCCGTCGACGGGCTCGGCAAGGCGCAGCACGTCCACGTAACCCGCTGCGGCTGAGGCGATGTCGGCATCGGGGTGCACGTGGCGACGATCATGGGTGAGCGGGAGACGGGCGATGAGCCGGCACGGCAACGACAGTTCGATGTCGGTCGGTGTCGGCGCCCAGAGCACATCGGCAACCGGCGCGTCCGATCCCGCGCTCACCGGCCGACCGTCGTCGGCGCGTAGCCATCGCGACGGCCCGTGCTCGATCTCGGTGAATGCCCGACTCCGCCGATCTCCCCGGCTCGTGACGGTCACCGTGAGCCGACGAGCGCGTGAACCGGAGGACAATTCGTCGTTGACGAGCTCGGTCCGGTCGATCTCGAAAGCGGTGTCCTCCACGGTGATCAGCCGGAGCGCGGTCAGCGCCAGGAGTAGATCAGGGGCCTGCGCCTCGGCCGCGTCGAGGATCGCTTGCGGGTCGAGTCCCCCAGCCAGGCCGAGGACGATCTCGGTCGCGAAACCCGCGCGCGGGACCCCTTCGCCCGGCCAGGCCAGCCGCAGGAGCGGAACACGCGCTACGCCAACGATTCCCGCGTCGGCAACCGCCGCAGCGGCACGTGCACGATCGAAACAGATCGTCCCGCTCGTCGAGCGGATCTCGACGGTGTGGGCGACGGCGGCGGTGGCACTGAATCCCACCCCGAACCGGCCGACGACGCCACCGGTGTCATCGGGCTGTTTGGCCGAGACGCGCAGCGCCAGCAGCGACCGCACTCCCGCTTCGGTCAGTGGCGCACCGGTATTGGCGATGTGCAGGCCGTCGGCATCCGACCAGATCGCGACCTCGCCGTCCACCCCTCCGAGCCGGGCCGCATCGGCAGCGTTGGTGACGAGTTCGACGAACAGGCGGTCGCGGTAGCCGACACTGGCCAGATCATCTTCGGCGGCAACGTCTTCGGCCAGACGTGTCGGTGACTCCCGCCACGCCGACAGCGTCGCCGCAGCGAGGTCGGCGGTACCGAAGGGGTCAGTGTGCACCGGGTCGGGGTCAGGCAACTCCGGGCGTCAAGCCCGAGCGTTCGGCTCGCCGTCGGCGCCCGCAGCACCGGCACCTACCGCAACGATCTCGAGAACACCGTCGTCGAAGGCGTCGTACGCCGGTGATCCCTCACCGCTCGGGGCGACGACGTCGGAGTGCGCCCCGCATCCGTATTCGGCCGAGACCACCTGGCCGTCGGCGGAATACTCGTTGGCGCACGCGCCGAAAGCCACCCGCAACCCACCCGACAGCGGGATGTAGAAACCGCAGGTGCAGCACGGAAAAGGGGACGCAACCGCCATCTCTGCGCCGGGACCGTGCTCGCCGTCGTACCAGCGCTGCGCGGCCGCGTCACGGCCCTCTCGGCTGAGCAACCGCTTCCGCCCGAGTCCGAGTGCGCCGGCCACCTCGGCCAGGTCCTCGGGGTCGGGCGCCGAGGCCTCGACGTCGTCGGCCGGGTAGTCGTCGGCGACCTCCGGCACGGCAGTCTCGGAGAGCAGGGCGCTCGAGCTGTCCACGTGGTTGGGAACGAGCCGCGGATCGTCGGAGTCGGCGGCGAGCATGTCGCCTGCCGTCAGATCGCCCGGCGCGACGCGCTCACTCCACGGCACCCATTCGGGCGCGAGCAGCGCACCTTCGCCCGGCAGGAGGACCACCTCACTGACGGTGACAGCGTCGGTCCCGGGCGCGCCGGCAACCACCACGCACCACTGCCAGCCGCGGTATCCGGTGAGATCGGCGTCGAAGTAGTGTGCTGCGGCCCATTCGCCTTCCGCGATCGCCTGACGGTGGGCACCCGGCTCGTGCCCGTCCTCGACGAGCGCGGCACGGGCGACCTCGACGGCGTCGAGCAACCGCGGGCCGTCCATTACTCCAGTCACGCCCTCCAGTGTGCCTCACCCGGGGACCACGGGTCACAGCGGCTGCGCGCGACACTTCCGAACGACACATACGGCGGGCCGGTCGGCCGATGAGGAACAATTGACGCGTGATCGGACGGAAGTCGAAGGACAGCGCCGCTGCACCCGCGGGTACCACGGGCCCTGCGGCTGCCGCGCGTACCCGACGCGACCCTGTCGACCACCCCGGGGCCGCGAATTATCCGGCCGACGGCGCACGCCGCCGAGCCACCCCGACGCGGATCCCGTCGCACGGCAATCCGCCGGGCGGGAACCGCGGCGAGGCATATCTGCCGCCGCGGACCCACAATCCGCACCTGCCGCCCCTCGACGACACGCCGACCGATCCCCATGACGCGACGGGATCGGGCGGCCATCGGACGCAAGCCCTGCCGACCGATCCGACGCCGGAGGCGCCGAAGAAGATCACGGTCGCGCGGGTGGCGGCGATGCGCAGCAGGCAGTTGACCGCGAAGGGGCTCGGCAAGATCCACCAGGCCGCCACCGCCGACGGCGCCGATCAGTCCGGGCTGACCGCGCTGACCTTGCCGGTGATCGTGAACTTCGCCGTCGACGCGGCGATGGCGGTCGCGTTGGCCAACACCTTGTTCTTCTCGGCTGCCACCGGACAGTCCAAGGTGTCGGTGGCGCTGTATCTCGCGCTCACCATCGCACCGTTCGCGCTCATCGCGCCGTTGATCGGGCCGTTGCTCGACAGACTGCAGCAGGGTCGCCGGATCGCGATGGCCACCACCTTCGGCGCCCGCGTGGTTCTCGCCCTGCTGATCATGACCAACGTCAGCTGGGATCCGGTGGCCGATCAGCTCAACTACGACCCGTGGGTGCTCTATCCCTGCGCGCTGGGGCTGCTGGTGCTGTCCAAGTCGTTCGGGGTGCTCAAGTCGGCGGTCACCCCGCGGGTGGTCCCCCCGACGATCGACCTGCCGCGGGTGAACTCCCGGCTGACGATGTTCGGCCTGGTCGGCGGCACGATCATCGGCGGCGCGGTGGCCGGGCTCTTCGAGGTGTTGCTGGCCAAGGCGCTGCCGTGGCATCTGCCCGGGGCGATGCTCTGGCTGGCGGTCATCGCCGCATTCGGTGCGTATCTGTGCATGCGCATCCCGTCGTGGGTCGAGGTCACCGAGGGTGAGATCCCGGCGACGCTGACCTATCACGCCCCGCACGACGCAGCCGCGGCGCCGGGGCGGGCGGGCGTGCGCGGCGGGGCCAAGGCGCTGGCCGCGAAAATGCGTCAGCCCCTCGGGCGCAAGGTGGTCGCTGCGCTGTGGGGTAACGGCACCATCCGCATCCTCACCGGTTTCCTGACGCTCTACATCGCCTTCTACGCCAAGTCCCAGCAAGGCGTGCACTCCGATTGGAAGCAGCTCGCGACCATCGGCGCGGTCGGCGCCGCGGCAGGTGTGGGCAACGCCATCGGCAACGGGGTCGGCACACGTCTGGAGCTGCGCAACCCGTCGAAGATCGTGCTGTATTCGACGGCCGCATGCTTCGTGATGGCCGTGCTGGCAGCGGTGTTCGGCAACATCGTGCTGGCGACGGCGACCGCGCTGGTCGCCTCCGGCACCAGCGCGATAGGCAAGGTGTGCCTCGATTCGTCGATCCAGGACGATCTGCCCGAGCAGTCACGGGCATCGGCGTTCGGGCGATCGGAGACGGTGCTGCAGCTGTGCTGGGTACTCGGTGCCGCTCTCGGCGTGCTGTTGCCGACGACGCTGTGGGTGGGGTTCACCGTCGTCTCGGTGTTGCTGGGGCTCGGACTCGCGCAGACGGTGCTCACCGACCGCGGACGCTCCCTGGTCCCCGGCCTCGGTGGTGAGCGTCCCGAGCATGCCGAGCCGACCATGTCGTTCGCCGATCTCGGTACACCGGCCTACAGCCATCCGACGCAGAGACATGCCGCGGTCCGTCCGGATCGCCCGGACGGCCATCCGGGAGGCCGCCCGGCGGATCCGGCGTCGGCGCCCACCCGACCGCACCGACCGGCAGGCCCGGCGCGGGGTCCGTCGTCCCGCGATGCTTCCGGACCGGGTGCTCAACCCACCAAGCGGATGGGATATCACTAGAGCGTGGTCAACCCCGGTGAGAAGAAGGCGATCGCGATCATCGCCGCAGTGGCCGTCGCGTTCGTGGTCGTCGTCGCGGCAGGTGTCGGCATCCTGGTGGCCGGCAACACCGGCGAGCACAAGGATGACGCGTACATCCAGCTCGCCGTCGGCGGCGACCTCCACACGGTGCAGCCGGCGCGGTGGTGTGACGTGTTCGTGCGCGAGTGCACCCCGCCGCGGGATCAGCCTCAGCGCACGACCCCGCGGGTGCCGATCCCCCTGAACTCGACGGCGCTGCTGTCGGTCTCGGAGACGGTCGCCAAGGCTCCGTGGAATCTCACGACCCTCTACTGGACCCCGCAGGGCCTGGTGGAAGAAGAATCACCGCAGGCGTCGAACACCACCTACACGGTCGCCCTGCGGTCGCGCCCGGACCGGGTGCTGCTCGGCGTGACGATCACCGCGGCATCTGCGGTGGCGACCAACCCGGACGGGTCGACCGACATCGCGCGCGGACTGATCGCCGCCGACACCGCGCCGCCCAAGTGAGGGTGAGCTTGGGAGACATGCCCTAGCTGTCGAGCTCGCGGGCGACGGCGCGCACGACCTCGGAAATGCGTTGTGCGGTCTTACGATCCGGGTAGCGACCCTTGCGCAGATCCGGCTGCACCTTGCCCTCGAGAAGGGTGATGAGGTCGGCGACCATGCCATGCAGTTCGTCGGGGCTGTGCCGCTTGACCTCTTTGCGCGCGGCTTCACGGGTGTTCTTGGTGACGCTTGGCGCGGGTTCGAGCACGGTGACCGTCAATGCCTGCGGGCCCCGACGCCCCGCGGCCATCCCGAACTCCACCCGCTGGCCGGGCTTGAGCGCCTCGACGCCGTCGGGCAACGCCGACGAACGCACGTACACGTCCTCGCCGCCCTCTTGTGCGAGAAAACCGAAGCCCTTCTCGGCGTCGTACCACTTCACCTTGCCGCTCGGCACTGTGCTCACCTTCACTCGAACGTCGTTGTTGCATGCGGTCGATCCACCACATGAAAGGGCGCCCTGACCCACGACAATGAGCAAGGCGCCTGGTGATGCCAGTCTAGCCAATGGGCAAAACGGTTTCTCGAGGCAGCGTGAGCCGCGCGCTGACCGGGCACGACACCGTCATCGTCACCCCGGGTGCTCTACCGTGGAAACCATGGAGAGGAAGCACGGCGCCGGCGCCGGGAGCGAAGCGAGCGGGCCGGGTGTGGCCGGCGCCGGGAGCGAAGCGAGCGGGCCGAAGGCACACGGCGATCGTCGCTCGCTGACGCCGGGAGCCGGCGAGTCGTCCCCGTCGCGACTGCTGCAGGTGGCCGGCGTGGTGTTCGTGATCGGGGTGCTCGCGATCATCGCGTTGTTCGTCACCCCGGTGGCCGATCACGGCGAGACCGCTCCGACCGCGGTGTATCTGTTGACAATGTGCGCCCCGCTGGGCTTCTTGCTGGGCGTCGTCTACGCGTTGCGGTCGGGCCGCGGGGCCCGGTGATCGTGTGTCGGCTTCTGTCGATCGACCCTCGGTGATCGCCACCCACGCCGCTCTCGCGCCGGCATCGGACGAGGGTGCGCTGAAGCGGGCGTACAGCTGTTTTCCGTCGGGCGTGGTCGCGGTCTGCTGCCATCGTGGCGCGCCCGAGTCCCAGGAGTCCTCCGAGCCCACAGACTCAACCGGCCCGGAACTGGTCGGGATGGCCGCGAGTGCGTTCACGTCGGTGTCGCTGGATCCGCCGCTGGTGAGCGTGTGCGTGCAGAACACCTCGACGACGTGGCCGCGGTTGCGTGACGCCGGCACCGTCGGTGTCAGCGTGTTCGCCCACGACCAGGCACAGTTGTGCCGTCAGCTCGCCGGTCCGGCACCGCGACGGTTCGACGGTATCGAGCCGCTCGGTTCCGACGACGGAGCCCTGTTCATCCCGGGTGCGGCCGCTCACCTGTCGTGCACGATCGAGAGTGAGATCCCCGCCGGCGATCACCTGCTGGTGCTGCTGCGCATCCGGCGTCTCGACGCCGACCCGGATGTCGAGCCACTCGTGTTCCACGCCAGCACCTTTCGTGCTCTACAGGCACGGATTCCCGACGACGATCCCGCGCGCCGATGACCGTCGTCGATCTCGGCCTGCCGCTGCCGTCGGTGCTACGGCACGCGGCGGACGAGGCGCGGTCCGGGGCGTCGACCGCACCCACGTCCGGGCCGCTGCGCGACACCTTCGGCCGGGTGGCCACCGATCTGCGGGTGTCGGTGACCGACCGCTGCAATCTGCGCTGCGACTACTGCATGCCCGCCGAGGGCCTCGACTGGTTGCCGACCGAGTCGGTGATGACCACCGCCGAGTTCATCCGGGTGCTGCGGATAGCCGTCGCCGACCTCGGCATCCGCACCGTCCGGTTCACCGGAGGCGAGCCGCTGCTGCGCCGCGACCTCGAGGACATCATCGCTGCCGTCACCTCGCTGCCGCAGCGCCCGGAGATCGCGATGACGACCAACGGCCTCGGGTTGAGGCGCCGTGCCGCCGGTCTCGTCGAGGCCGGGCTGACGCGCATCAATGTCTCGCTGGACACCGTCGATCCCGCCCGGTTCGCCGAGATCACCCGACGTGATCGGCTGCCCGACGTCCTCGCCGGCCTCGACGCCGCCCGTCGCGCGGGGTTGTATCCGATCAAGGTGAACGCGGTCGTCCCCGATCGTCGGGACCTGGCCGGACTGGTCGACCTCGCCCGGTTCTGCCTGGACGCCGGATATCAGCTGCGGATCATCGAGCAGATGCCGCTCGACGCCGGACATCGGTGGGATCGGTCGCGGATGGTCACCGCGACGGAAATCCTCGACGTGCTGTCGGCGCATCTCCGGTTGCGTCCCGACACCGTGCCGCGTGGAGGTGCGCCTGCGGAGACCTTCCTCGTCGATGGCCACACCGACGCCCGTGGAGTACCTGCCCGCGTCGGCGTGATCGCGTCGGTGACGCGCCCGTTCTGCGGTGACTGTGACCGGACCCGGCTGACCGCGGACGGGGCGCTGCGCAACTGCTTGTTCGCCGACGCCGAGACCTCGCTGATGCCCGTGCTGCGGGGCGGTGGTGACGACGAGCTCGACGTCGATCGTCGGATCGCGCAATTGTGGCGGGAGAACACCTGGGCCAAGCGCGCCGGGCACGCGGTCAACACCGCGGGATTCCGGCAGCCGGACCGTCCGATGTCGGCGATCGGGGGCTGAGCGGATGCGTGTGACGATCCGTTATTTCGCCGCCGCCTCCGCGGCCGCGAAGACCGAATCCGACGTGCGCGACATCGCCGAGGACATCACTCTCGGTGAGCTCGAACACATTCTGGCAGCCGATAATCCGGAGTTGGCGCGGGTGTTGGAGCGGTGTTCGTATCTGCGCGACGAGATCGCGCTGTGCGACCGCACGCGGCGCCTCGGTCCGACGCACACGATCGACGTTCTCCCCCCGTTCGCCGGGGGTTGACACACCCGGCTCACTTGTGAGCTTGATCACATAACGAGTCAATAACGAGATGGACACGAACCGGGCGTCACGCCCGTGAACTGCACGGACACCGAAACAGGGCCCAAAGACCCACCGGCACGCCGAAAATGGGTTGTCAGGACGGGGTGATTCCCGCTCTCAGACGTCGTACTGTACGAAGCGTCCTTCACAGAAGGTCACAGCACAGCAAACAACACACCAAGATTTCCACCGGTCGCGCCGAGCCTCGTTCCTCCGGTGGAATGACGAGCACACATCTTGGAACGAGGACGGGGGACCCACCCTTTTCCGCAAGGAAGAACGGACGTCGACAGACGCCCTTGGGGTTAAGTCCGGTCGCCGCACGGCGATTGTGACCGAGCACCTCTCGCTCGAACCCGACAGCTGACCTCGCAGGCGCGTGGAGAGAGGTTATTCGACTTATGTCCGGACGTCACCGCAAGCCGTCGACCACCACCGCAACCAAGACCTTCGCGAAGATCGCGCTGACCGGAGCCGTTCTCGGCGGCGGCGCGGCCCTGCTGGGCACCGGCTCGGCACATGCCGCCTCCGATTCCGAGTGGGATCAGGTCGCCCAGTGCGAGTCCGGTGGCAACTGGGCCATCAACACCGGCAACGGCTACCAGGGTGGACTCCAGTTCAGCCCGAGCACGTGGGCCGCCAACGGTGGCACCCAGTTCGCGCCGAGCGCCGACCAGGCCTCCAAGGAGCAGCAGATCACCGTCGCCGAGCGAGTCCTGGCCACCCAGGGCAAGGGCGCATGGCCGGTCTGCGGCACCGGGTTGTCGGGGGCCACCCCGCGGACCGCCCCGGCCGACACCCCGCGTCCGGATGCGCCCCAGGCGCCCGCCAAGGGTCTCGCGAACACCCCGAACGCCACCAGCACCGACCAGGCGATCGATCAGGTCAGCCAGGCCGGCGTCAGCCCCGAGGTGCAGAACCTGCTCAAGGCCGCCAAGGACAGCGGCTACCAGCTCACCCCGGATCAGCTGCGCCTGTTCAACGAGAACAAGGGACTCGTCCCGCTCCCCTGAACCCGATCGGTTCAGCCCTGACGAAGGGCCCCGCACGTTGCTCGACGCCGTGCGGGGCCCTTTTCCAATTGTCGGGGGGTGTGTCGGTTGTGGCCGGTGTCAGGTGGTGACCTGTATCAGGTGATGCCCGTGATCAGGCCGACCCGACCCACTCGTCGGTTCCGTCGCCGAAGAACTGGTGTTTCCACACCGGTATGCGCGCCTTGACCTCGTCGACGAGTCGCGCGCACAACGCGAACGCCTCGGCGCGGTGATCGGCGGCCACGGCGACGACGAAGGCGACGTCGCCGACCGACAGGTCACCCACCCGATGGGAGACCGCGACCGCCCGGACGCCGTCGGCGGCCGCACAGATCTCGGTGACCACCTCGGTGAGCACGCGCGGGGCGTCCGGGTGCGCCGAATACGACAGACTCGTCACCGTGCGGCCGCCGTCGTGGTCGCGGACCGCGCCGACGAACCCGACGACCGCGCCGGCATGTCCATCGGCAGCCGCGACGACGCGGGCCTCGTGGTCGGCGAGTGCGATCGGGTCGACGCTCACCGCCGTGTGCACGACCACCACCGGGTTGCCGGCGGTCATCGGTGACAACCATTCAAACGGTGACAACCATTCAATCGGTGACACGAGTTCATCAGTGATCGCCGCCGCGGATTTGGTCGAGAGCGTGGTCGAGGACGGTGGCGAGGACCGAAAGGCCGTCGCGCACACCGCCGGTCGAGCCGGGCAGATTGACCACCAGCGTCGTGCCGGCGACCCCGGCGGTGCCACGGGAGAGGACCGCGGTCGGCACCTGCGGCAGACCCGCGGTGCGGATGGCGTCGGCGAGACCGGGGATCTCGATGTCGAGCAGCAGTCGCGTCTGTTCGGGGGTCCGGTCGGTCGGTGCGAGCCCGGTCCCGCCGGTGGTGAGGACGAGGTCGACGTCGGCGTAGATCGCGGCCCGGATCGCATCACCCACCGGTGGGCCGTCGGCGACGACGTCGAGCTCGTCGACGGTGAACCCGTGGTCGGTGAGCCACTCGGCGATGATCGGGCCCGTGCGATCGGGATAGGCACCACGGGAGGCCCGGGTGGAGGCGACGACGATCCGCGCGATGCGCTGCGTGCTCATGGTTGCATCCCGAGGTCCGCGTGTGGCCCGCGCTCGTCTCCTCGGTGCCAGTCACCGGACCGTCCGCCGGACTTCTCGAGGAGCCGGATTCCGTCCATGCGTGCGTGACGGTCGACGGCCTTGACCATGTCGTGCAGCGTGAGTCCGGCCACCGCCACCGCGGTCAGTGCTTCCATCTCCACGCCGGTCCGGCCCGCGGTGGTGACCGCAGCCGTCACGTCGATGTGATCGGTGCCGATCGTGAAGTCGACGTCGACCGACGACAGCGCAAGCTGATGGCAGAGAGGAATGAGCGAATCGGTGCGTTTGGCCGCCATGATCCCGGCGATCCGCGCGGTGGCGAGGACGTCACCCTTCGGCAATGACGACGAGGTCAGCAGGTCGATGACGGTGGTGCTGGTGCGAAATGTGCCGCCGGCAACGGCGCGGCGCTGGGTGACCGACTTGTCCCCCACATCGACCATGCGGGCCGTACCCGAGTCGTCGACGTGGGAGAACCGGGCAGACGACTGCGGATCGGGCACCGCACTCACTCGGTCACCGCGCTCAGCGGTTGATGACCGTCTTGGGGTTGATGTAGTTGACCTCGTCGGCCGGCAGCGGGAACTCCACCTCGCCGAACGGCGACAACGCGCCGGGCAGCGCGGCCGCGAACTCCGAGACCGCGTGCTCGGGACCGTCGCCGTCGGAGGCCTTCGGCCAGCCGTTGTCCACGTAGTGCTTCTTCGAATTGCTCTCAGCCACGCGCATATTGTGCCACGGCGTGCTCCGCGGCACGCGGTGCGCTCACCGTTTGGTCCCCGACGCCCGCGTCGTCTCATCACCGACGTCCGCGTCGTGGGCCCATCGTTCGAATGATACGAAGGCCGATCTCAGAGCACGTTGGGTAAGGTCACAGGCCAGCGGTCCACCCCCGATCGAAGGAAGAATCGTGCCTCTGAGTCCAGGTTCGCAGGTCGCCGGCTACAAGGTGGTGTCCCTGCTGGGTTCGGGCGGGATGGGTGAGGTGTACCTCGTCGAGAACCCGCAGTTGCTGCGGCGGGAGGCCCTGAAGGTCATCTCGCTGGCCGGTGCGCACGACCCCGATTTCCAGCGGCGCTTCACCAACGAGGCGCGCACCACCGCGGCGCTCGATCACCCCAGCATCATCTCGATCCACCAGTACGGCATCAACACCGACGGCACCCCGTGGTTCACCATGAACTACCTCGAGGGCGCCGACCTCACCCACGGCGCGATCTCCCCGTCGGACGTGATCGAGGTGACCACCCGTGTCGCCGACGCCCTCGACTACGCCCACCGGCGCAACATCATCCACCGTGACGTCAAACCGGCCAACATCTTCGTCAGCCGGGACGAACACGGTCAGATCGCCCGGGTCACCGTGCTGGACTTCGGCATCGCCAAACTCGTCAACTCGACGTCACTGACCGCGACGAGTGCCTTCATCGGCACGCTGGCCTACTGTGCCCCCGAGGTGATCGAGGGTCACGACGCATCAGCCTCCTCGGATCAGTATTCGTTGGCGTGCACCGTCTTCCAGCTCCTGACCGGGCAGGCCCCGTTCACCACCACCACGCCTTCGGCACTGGTCATGGCGCATCTGACCAAACAGATCCCACCGATCAGCTCGCTACGCCCCGATCTCGGCACCCTCGATCCGGTGATCGCGAAGGCACTGTCGAAGAATCCCGCCGACCGCTACCCCGACTGCCGGTCGTTCTCGACGGCGCTGCGTCAGGCATTCGAGGGCCGGGGTCAAGCATTCGAGGGGCGGGGCAACCCCACACCGCCATCGCACCAGTCGAACCCGGCGGCAGGACCTTTCGTCGGGGCGAACCGCCCGTACTCCCAGCCGACGGTGCCACCGTCGCAGCCGACGCCGCCGCCGTCCTATGCGACGCCGCCGCCGTCGCATCCGAATCCCTCGCATCCAAACCCCTCGGTACCCAACCAGAATCCGTCCTACCCCGGCCAGATACCGTCCGCGATGCCCGGCGGCTACGCGCCGGCTGGCCCGACGGTCGCCAACAACCCACCCTCGCAACCGAATTCGCCGTATCAATCGGCACCGTTCGGCGCGCCCGCAGCGGCCGGCGGCATACCCCCGACGTTTCCGCCGGGAACGCCGCCGCACCTCATCGGTGGCGGCTATCCGCTCTCCACACCGGCGGCCCCGAAGAAGAAGCGCACCGGCCTGATCGTCTCCCTGGCGGCCGCCGCCGTGGTCGTCCTGCTCGTCGTCGGACTCGGCATCGCCTTCGCCGCAGGCGCTTTCCGCGGTGATGACGACCAGCCAACGGCCAGTGGACATCCCACGGTGCTCGCTGTCTACGGCAACTCCAGCTGCGGCATCTCGGCCAAGCAGTTGTATTGCTGGGGAGCCAATTACGACAATCAGCTCGCCAACGGCGGCACCACCGCGTCGCCCACCCCGGTCAAGGTCGATCTTCCCACCGTGACCGCGGTCTCGTTGGGTGGGTACGTCGACACCGACAAGGACTTCAAGACCAGCACGTGCGCGGTCTCGGGAGGTCAGGCCTACTGCTGGGGCGACAACGGCTACGGCCAGCTCGGCACCGGCACCACCTCCGACGCCCAGACGCCGACACCGGTGACCGGGCTGTCCGGCACGGTGACGGCGATCGCCACCGGTTTCGGCAGCACCTGCGCCATCGCGGGCGGCAAGCTGTACTGCTGGGGCAACAACGACGACGGGCAGGTCGGCGTGGACTCGGTCACCGACAAGACCTCAACCCCCACCGAGGTGACCGGACTGAGCGGCACCGTCACCGGCGTCGCCACCGCACAGGGCACCACCTGCGCCATCGCCGACGCCGTCTACTGTTGGGGCAACAACGACAGCGGCCAACTCGGCACCGGGGCCACCACGCGGGCCAACACCCCGCAGAAGGTCGCCGTCACCGACGCCGACTCCATCTCGGTCGGCACCTATGGCGTCACCAATGACCCGAACCAATACATCACCGTGTGCGCGTCGGCGTCGGGCAAGGCCTACTGCTGGGGCGACAACCGGTACGGCCAGATCGGCGACGGCACCAAGAACGCCCAGCACACCCCGACGCCGGTCGTCGGGCTGACCGGGGTCACCCAGATCAACACCGGTTGGGGTTCGACCTGCGCGGTGTCGCAGGGCAAGTTGTTCTGCTGGGGAGACAACGAGGGACAGCAACTCGGCATCGGCTCCGGGTCGGCGACCACCTCGCCGACCCAGATCACCGCCCTGTCGGGAACCGTCTCCGCCGTCGAGACCGTGCTGGGCACGACCTGCGCGGTCGTCAACGAGACCTCGATCTACTGTTGGGGCCGCAACTCCGCGGGCCAGGTCGGCAACGGCGACAGCGGCGACGACAAGGAAGTGTCGACCCCGGCGCTGCTAAACCTGCCCGCGTGAGAAGGGGTCGCGTGGCGCGCTCGGTAGAATCGGCCGAATGAGTTCCGATGATCGGGCCGACGGGCTTGCCGGCGACCTGATCTCGCGCACCGACGATCAATTGGCGGATCTGTTCGCACTGCGTCCCGACCTCGCCTCCCCGCCCCCGCAGGGCAGCCGCGTTCTCGCGCAACGTGCGCTCTCCGCGGCGTCGGTCGCGCTGGCGGGCGAGCGTCTCGACCTGCTCGACATCGCCGTGCTCGAGGTGATCATCTCCGCGGGCCCACCGGCTGCGGCGACGGTGTCGGCGTCGTCGGTGCTCGACGCGCTGTCCGATCGCGCCGGGCACGACGACATCCTCGAGCGCATCGCCCATCTGCGTCGGCTCGCCCTGATCTGGGGCCCCGACGACGCCCTGCACGTCGCCGGTAATGCGACTTCGGCGCTGCCGTGGCGCGGGCTGCACCTGACGGGCCCGCTCGCACACGTGACACCCGAGGACCTGCGGTCGCGTCTCGACGCCCTCGACGAGCGGCAGCGCGAACTACTCGCGGCGCTCTCCCGGGGCCCGGCGCTGGGTCGCAGCCGCGACGCGGCACCCGACGCCGACCCGCAATCGCCGGTCGCACGCCTGATCGCCGACGGTCTGCTCGCACGGATCGATCACCAGACCGTCGAGCTCCCTGCACAATCCGGGCAGTTGCTGCGGGGTGAACCGGCCCTGCGCACCGACACCCTCGCGCGTCCGGTACCCGACGACTCCTCGGCGCCGCGCCGGTTCTCGGCCCGCGACATCGACGCCGCAGGTGGTGGCGAGGCGCTGGAACTGATCCGGCACGCCACCACGGTGCTCCGCGCACTGGGGTCGGCGCCGGCGGCGATCCTGCGGTCGGGGGCCCTCGGCGTGCGGGAGTTACGCCGCCTGAGCAAGACCACCGGCCTCGATCAGCCCCGGCTCGCACTGATCGTCGAGCTCCTCGGTCACGCACGATTGATCGACTCCGGATTTCCCGATCCCCCACCGGCCGGCGACACCGGCGAGCACGCCTTCGCCCCGACGACGACGTCGGACACCTGGCTGCACCAGCCTCCGGAACGCCAGTGGCACACCCTGCTCGAGGCCTGGCTGACGATGCCGCGCAACGCCTGGCAGGTCGGCGAGCCGGACCGCGACGGCACCACGATCCCGGCGCTCTCGGCCGAGATCTACGACTCCCACGCCCCGACCGTGCGTCGCACCATCCTCACCGCGCTGCGGCGGACGGCGCCGGCGACACCGGTGTCGGTCGCCGGGCTCGTGGCCACCCTCGGCTGGGATCACCCGCACCAGATGCGTCGTCTCACCTCGCGGGTGGTCGGTGCGACGCTCGACGAGGCGCGCGCGGTCGGCGTCGTCGGGCATCACGCGTTGACCACGGTCGGGCGGGCGGTGCTCGACGCCGATCCCGCCGACGACGATTCGGCGGTGCTCGCCGCCATGCGCAAGGCGCTGCCGGCGCCGGTCGATCATTTCCTCACCCAGGCCGATCTGACGATCACCGTGCCCGGACCGATGACCGCCGAACTCGCCGAACAGGTGGAGCTGGTGGCCGACCTCGAATCCGGCGGCGCCGCATCGGTGTACCGGATCAGCGAGGACAGTGTGCGCCGTGCGCTCGATGCCGGCCGGTCCAGCAGTGAACTGATCACCATGTTCACCACGCATTCCCGCACACCGGTGCCGCAGTCGCTGACCTACCTGATCGAGGACGTGGCGCGCCGACACGGTGCGCTCCGGGTCGGGATCGCCTCGTCGTTCATCCGGTGCGAGGACGCCGCGACCCTGGCGGCGGTGTTGCGCAGTGATGCCACCGAGCGTCTGGCGCTCCGGGCGCTGGCACCCACGGTTGCGGTGTCGCCCAGTGAGATCCGTGATGTGCTCGACGTTCTGCGTGCCGCCGGATTCGCTCCGGCCGGTGAGGATTCGGCGGGTGAGCTCGTCGACATGCGTGACCGCGGAAGCCGAGTCGCCACCAATCGCGCGCGGCGGCATCCGGCCGCGGCGCCACGTCGCGCGGCGCTCGGCCCCGATCAGATCGCCGCCGTCGTCGGCCGGGTGCGCTCGGGTGATCGTGCCGCGGTCGCCACCCCGGCAGCCGGGCCGGCCTCGGCGTCGGTGCGGGCCACCGGGGGTGGCGAGCCGACGACCGCGCTGATCCGATTGGCGTTGCGCGCCAACCGGAAACTGCGCGTCGGCTACGTCGACGCGCATGGCAGCGCGTCACGACACGTGGTGTCCCCGCAGACCCTCGGCGCCGGTCAGCTCATCGGGATCGAGGACGGCACCGACGACGAACAGCGGTTCTCGCTGCATCGCATCACCAGCGTCGAACTGCTCGACGGCTGACCGGCGCCGATCAGCGCCCGGGTCAGCCCGCGGCCACCGCGACCGGCTCGGACTCGTGTGCGTCGCCGATCGGCCGCCGGACGTTGATCAGGAGCCCGGCCACCAGCGCCACACCCGCGAGAATGGCTGCGGCGACATAGAATCCGATGCTCTGACCGTGAACCATGGCCTGTGCCTGCAATACCTTCGCGTCGGCCGGTCCGTGCACCGAGGCCATGTGGCCGGTGATGTAGGAGGCCGTCGCGGTGGCGGCGATCGTGTTCAGCAGGGCCGTACCGATGGCGCCGCCGACCTGCTGTGAGGTGTTGACCATCGCCGACGCCACACCGGCGTCGCGTGGCTCGACGCCGTAGGTGGCGAGATTCATCGAGGTCATGAACACCGTGCCCATCCCGCAGCCGAGCAGGAACAGAGCCGGGAAGATCACGCTCCAGTACCGGGTGGAGTCGGCCGAGATCTGGCTCAGCAGAAGCATTCCGCAGGCCGCGATGAGCGCGCCCGGTACCAGCAGGAACCGCGGCGGCACCCGGGTGATGAGCCGCGCCGCGATCTGGGTGGAGCCGACCAGCATGCCACCGACCATGGGCAAGAAGGCAACTCCGGCACTCAGCGGCGAATAGTGGTGCACCACTTGCATGTAGAGCGTCAGGAAGAGGAAGGAGCCGAACATCGCGATCACCGACATCGCGACGCTCAGATAGGCTCCACCGCGCGCGCGGTCGGCGACAACCCGCAAGGGCAGCAACGGATGTCGGTAGCGCGCCTGCCATCCGACGAACGCGGCGAGCAGTACCACCGCGGCAATCAGGCAGATGACGGTCCCGGTGTCGCCCCAGCCCTCCTCGGCCGCACGACTGAATCCGTACACGACCAGGGCCAGTCCCCCGCCGCCCAGGACGACGCCGAGGACGTCGAGGTGGGTGGCATTGTCGTGGGCCCGCGGCGGCTCCTTGATCTCGACGATCGCACCGAACAGCGCGACGGCGGCGAAGACCACGTTGATGTACATCGTCCAGCGCCAGTCGAGGGTCTGGGTGAGCAGACCACCGAGCAGCAGGCCGACCGCGGCGCCACCACCGGCGATCGCACCGAAGACACCGAAGGCGCGGGCGCGTTCCTTGGGCGCGGTGAACATCACCGTCAGCAGCGACAACGCGGCCGGGGCGAGCAGCGCACCGAACGCACCCTGCAAGGCCCGCGCGCCGAACAGCATGCCCTGGTTGACCGCCGCCCCGCCCAGCGCGGAGGCGAAGGCGAATCCGACGAGACCGATCATCAGCGCGCGCCGACGGCCCCACAGGTCGGCGATGCGACCGCCGAACAGGAGCAGACCACCGAAGGCCAGCGCGTAGGCGGTGATGACCCACTGCTGGTTGGCGTCACTGATACCGAGGTCGACCTTGGCGTCGGGCAGGGCGATCTGGACGACGGTGCCGTCGAGGACCACCATCAGCTGGGCCAGACAGATGAAGACGAGGGCCTTCCACCGCCGGGGATCGGGTTCGGCGGAGGGCGAAACAGGTGAGGACATTCGAGAACTCGCTCTTGTCGACGTGCGGTGGACGCGTCGGCGCGATGCACCGACCTGGTGTGGTGATCCACGGACCAATATCCGGAGGACCGTACTCCGGATAGCGTACGCCGTCCGCCACGACAGCGAAACTCCTTTTGATTCCGGACGTTTCGGGACTCACCCGATTTCGGGCATATCGGCCATGTCGGCGCCGACAGCGCCCACTGTTTGGCCCACGGCGCTCGCCACAGCGCCGACAGCGCTCAGCTCAGTCCCGACAGCGCTCGACGAGGCGCCGTCGGCGTGGTGAAGAGCGCCGTCGCGGGCGGGGAGGGCGCCGTCGCGAGTGGGGAGGGCGCGATCGGGATTCGACGCGACGTGCAGACACCTGGACAATGGATCGGGTGACCGATGGACCCCTGATCGTGCAATCCGACAAGACGCTGCTGCTCGAGGTCGATCACCCCGACGCGGCGTCTGCTCGCGCAGCGATCGCCCCGTTTGCCGAGCTCGAACGCGCACCCGAACACGTGCACACCTACCGGGTGACCCCGCTGGCGCTGTGGAACGCGCGCGCGGCGGGCCACGACGCCGAGCAGGTGGTCGACGCGCTGGTCACCTACTCGCGCTACGCGGTGCCGCAGCCGCTGCTGATGGACATCGTCGACACCATGGGTCGGTTCGGCCGCCTCCAGCTGGTCAAGAGTCCCGTCCACGGACTGACGCTGGTGAGCCTCGACCGCGCGGTGCTCGAGGAGATCCTCCGCAACAAGAAGGTCGCCCCGATGCTCGGCGCCCGCATCGACGACGACACCGTCGTCGTGCACCCGTCCGAGCGAGGACGACTCAAGCAGATCCTGCTCAAGGTCGGCTGGCCGGCCGAGGACCTCGCGGGTTACGTCGACGGCGAGGCGCACCCGATCGGCCTCGACCAGGGCGACTGGCATCTGCGCGACTACCAGGAGATGGCCGCCGACTCGTTCTGGGCGGGCGGCTCGGGCGTCGTGGTGCTGCCGTGCGGTGCGGGCAAGACGATGGTCGGCGCGGCCGCGATGGCCAAGGCCGGTGCCACCACGCTGATCCTGGTCACCAACACCGTTGCGGGCCGTCAGTGGAAACGGGAGCTGGTCGCCCGCACCACCCTGACCGAGGACGAGATCGGCGAATATTCGGGTGAGCGCAAGGAGATTCGCCCGGTCACCATCGCCACCTATCAGGTGATGACACGAAAGTCCAAGGGCGAGTATAAGAATCTCGATCTCTTCGACTCCCGCGACTGGGGTCTGATCATCTACGACGAGGTGCACCTGCTCCCGGCGCCGGTCTTCCGGATGACCGCCGACCTGCAGTCCCGCCGACGACTCGGCCTCACCGCCACCCTGGTTCGCGAGGACGGCCGCGAGGGCGACGTGTTCTCCCTCATCGGCCCCAAGCGCTACGACGCGCCGTGGAAGGACATCGAGGCCCAGGGCTGGATCGCGCCCGCCGAGTGCATCGAGGTGCGGGTGACCCTCACCGACGAGGAACGTCTGCAGTACGCCGTCGCCGAGAACGAGGCGAAGTACAAGCTCTGCTCGACGGCACACACCAAGGTCAACGTCGTGCGGTCGATCCTGGCGCGTCACAGCGACTCTCAGACGCTGGTCATCGGCGCCTACATCGACCAGCTCGAGGAACTCGGCCGCGAACTCGATGCCCCGGTGATCCAGGGGTCGACCAAGAACAAGGAGCGCGAAGCCCTGTTCGATCGCTTCCGGTCAGGCGAGTTGCAGACCCTCGTGGTGTCCAAGGTCGCCAACTTCTCGATCGATCTGCCCGAGGCGTCGGTGGCCGTGCAGGTGTCGGGCACCTTCGGCTCCCGACAGGAAGAGGCGCAGCGCCTCGGACGCCTACTGCGACCGAAATCCGATGGCGGACAAGCACACTTCTATTCGGTGGTCTCCCGCGACACCCTCGACGCCGACTACGCCGCCCACCGGCAGCGCTTCCTCGCTGAGCAGGGCTACGCCTACCGGATCACCGACGCCGACGACCTCCTCGGGCCCACCATCGGTGAGGAATCGGCGGGCTGAGGCCTACACCTGCGCCAGGCAGTAACCCAGCGACAGGGGCTGCTCGAAGGTCCACCGCACCTCGCCGCTCGCGCAGGTCAGCGCGCTCGTGGAACGGTTGGTGACGCGGAAGGCGACGGTGCCCGCGGCGGCGGCCGACCCGCACGCCACATCGTGATAGTCCGATAGCGAGCCGCCCGAACTCGGGATCTGGTAGCACTCCTGCGGCACGAAATTCGGTGTGAGACAGAGTTTGTCACCCGAGTCACCGAAGGTCAGGCTGGCGTTGTGGTCGTTGGGGCAGTCGGCGGAATCGGCGATGAAACCGGCCGCATAGAAGGTCATCGCCGGAGTGGCGCAGTCGACCTTCGACGTCGACACATTGCCCTGCGCATCGCGGTCTCGGCCGATCTGCACGCAGTTGCCCACGGTGATCTGACTCGCGCTGGTGACGGTGGTGGGTGCCTCGGTCACCGGCGGCCGGGTGTAGGGCGTCGTCGTCCCGGGCGCGGCACCGGTCGTCGACGCGCTGCCCGATGATCGCGCGGTCGTGTCGGAGGACGAGCCGGAGATCAGGTTGGCCACCACCACCCCGGCGATGATCACGACCACCAGAGCCACGAGCGAAACCAGAACGATCGTCACCGTTCCGCGCGAACGTCGCGCAGGCGGCATCGGATAGCCACCGGTGAAACCTGGGTGACTCGGCTGGCCGGGTTGACTCGGCTGGCCGGGCTGGTTCGGTTGGCCCGGGAATGCACCCGAGGGTGCGGACTGCGGAAAGTACTGCGGCGGCGGCGCATACGGGGACACCGGCGGTTGGGGCACCGGCGGCGGGTACACCGGTGGTGTCGACGGTGCCACGGGTGGTGTCGACACCGTCGGGCGTGCGGTCCGGATCACCTCCGTCGGCCCCGGTACCGGGGTCCCGACCCGGGTGGGCGAGGCACGCAGGGCACGCCCGAGTTGTTCGGCGAGTTCGCCGCACGAGCCGAACCGGTCGCCCGGTGTCTTGGCCAACGCGCGGTGCATGACCTCGTCGAGGGCCGCAGAAGTGCCCGGCCGCAACGACGACACCGCGGGCGGGGCGCTGCTCAGGTGCGCGGCGATCACGTTGGCCTGACTCGTCCCCTCGAATGGCGGCCTGCCGCACAGGAATTGGAACAGGGTGGCCGCCAGCGAGTACTGGTCGGCCTGACCGTCGACCTCGGCACCCAGCAACTGTTCGGGTGCCACATAGGCCACCGTGCCGAGAAACATGTTGGCCGAGGTCAGATTGCTGACATCGCCGGTCGATTTGGCGATCCCGAAGTCGGCGAGCAGAACCCGCGGCGGCCTGGCGGTGTCACCGCCGTCGGCGGAATCGTTCTCGGCGATCAGGATGTTGGCGGGTTTGACGTCGCGGTGCAGTAGCCCGCGCGCATGTGCGGCGTCGAGGGCTGCCGCCACCGCGGTGGCGATCGCCGACACCAGCATGGGATTGAGCCCGCGGGGGCTGCGCCGCAACAACTCCCCGCCGTCGACACCGTCGATGTACTCCATGGCGAGCCACAGATGTCCCTCGTACTCGCCGGAGTTGTAGATGGTCACGATGTTCGGATGCACGATGCTCGACGCGAGTTCGGCCTCGCGCATGAATCGCTGCCGGAACATCGGGTCGCGGCTGAGATCGGACGGCAGGATCTTGACCGCCTCGTTGCGCGGCAGGCTGGGATGCCGGGCCAGGTAGACCTCGCCCATCCCGCCACGCCCGATCAGTCTCGTGATCGTGTAGCCGGCGAACGAGTCACCCGGTTGGTAGACCACCCTCGACAGCCCTCCTCGGCACGACGGAAGCGGATACGCGCCCTCCACACGGCTCGCGCCGGACGGTCAGCCCTGGTCACATTACCGGCTGCGCCACGCCGACGACGTCGGTGTCGGGTGTTCGGGTGTCCTCCGATCGGCTGCTCGACCGACCGCGCACTCACACCTCCCGTAGGCAGTACCCGATGGATTTCGGCGCGCGAAACGACCAGGTCGTGTCCTCGTCTGCGCAGGTGATCGTCTCGTCCCCGCGCTGCACGGCACGCGCGACAATGGTCCGGTCCTGCGCCGGTTCACCGCAATCGACCTCGCGATAATCGGCGAGGTCGCCGCCGATCGGTATCCGGTAGCACTTGCCGGTGGCAAAGTTCGGTGTCAGACAGAGACTCTCGCGGTCGGCACCGAAGGTGAGCGTCGAGGTGTTGGCGGCGTCGCACTCGGCGCCGTCCGCGACCTGCCGGGCCACGTAGAAGGTGAGACCGTCGGAGTCCTCGCACGACGCCGCCGACGCGGCGACCTTGCCGGGATCGTCGTCGGGGCCGAGCGCCAGACATTCGCCGACGCCGATGTCGTCGGGATCGTCGATCGCGTCGGAGCCGAGACTGACGTCGCACGCGGCGACCAGCGCGAATCCGAGACACCCGGCGACGACGGCGGCACGCCAGGCCAGACGTCGACCGGGCCGGGCGAGCGGCTCGATGACCGGCTGGTGATCGAATGTGGTGTTCATGGGGGGGGTGTCCTCTCGGGGTCTGCGGTTGGTGCCGCAAGCATCGACCGACCCGCTTGCACCCTCCTTGGTGTCGGCATGGAAGCGGCGACCACCGAAGAACTTGGTCCGGAGCGGTCACCGGAGCCGATGTGACAGCCTGAGACCATGGCCACCGTCACCCGCCTGCGCCCGTTCACCGCCACGATCTTCGCCGAGATGTCGGCCCTGGCCGTCACCCACGACGCGGTGAACCTCGGCCAGGGGTTCCCCGACACCGACGGCCCGACCTCGATGCTGGCCGCCGCGTGCGCGGCGATCAATGGCGGCGCCAACCAGTACCCGCCGGGAATCGGCGTACCGCGGCTGCGCCGTGCCGTCGCCGAACACCAGCGGGCGTACTACGGTCTCGACTACGACCCCGACTCGGAGGTGCTGATCACCGTCGGCGCGACGGAGGCGATCGCGGGAGCGATCGTCGGGCTCACCGAGCCGGGCGCCGAGGTGATCATGGTCGAGCCCTACTACGACTCCTACGCCGCGACCGTCGCGATGGCCGGCGGGGTACGGCGCACCGTGCCGCTGCGTCCCGACGGCGACGGCTTCCGCCTCGATCGCGATGCGCTCGCCGCGGCGTTCACTCCGCGGACCGCGCTGGTCCTGGTCAACTCCCCGCACAATCCGACCGGCACCGTCCTGCACGACGACGACCTCGCCGAGATCGCGCGGCTGTGTCTCGAACACGACGTCGTCGCGGTCACCGACGAGGTGTACGAGCACCTGGTGTTCGACGGACGCACGCACACCCCGCTGGCCACGCTGCCCGGCATGCGCGAGCGGACCCTCCGGATCTCCAGCGCCGCCAAGACCTTCAACTGCACCGGCTGGAAGGTCGGCTGGCTGTCCGGCCCGGCCGAACTCGTCGCCGCGGCCCGCGCGGCCAAGCAATTCATGACCTACGTCGGATCGGGCCCGTTCCAGCCCGCCGTGGCCCACGCACTCGAGTCGGAGATGGACTGGGTGACCCGCAGCGCGAACGCCCTGCAGGCCAAGCGAGACCTGTTGTCGGCGGCGCTGTCCGACGCCGGATTCGAGGTGCACCGCAGCGAGGCAACCTATTTCGTGTGCGCCGACCCGCGCCCGCTCGGAATCACCGACGGCGAGGCGTTCTGCCGGACCCTGCCGGAGCGGATCGGGGTGGCGGCGGTACCGGTCAGCGTCTTCGCCGACGACAAGGAGCCGTGGCGGCACATGGTGCGCTTCGCCTTTTCCAAGCGTGACGAGGTGATCGCCGAGGCCGCGCAGCGGCTCCGGCGGCTGTGATCAGATACGCACCAACATCTTTCCGACGTTCTCCCCGCGCATCATGCCGAGGAAGGCGTCCACCGCGTGGTCGATGCCGTCAACCACGGTCTCGTCGTGGACGATCTTCCCGTCGGACAGCCATGCCGCCATCTTCTCGTTGAACTCGCGGGCGAGGCCCATGTACGACGGCAGGGTGAAGCCGCGCAGGGTCAGGCCCCGGGTGATGATGTTGCTCATGTTGCGCGGCCCGGGCTGTGCCTGCGTCTCGTTGTAGGAGGAGATGGCCCCGCACAGCGCGGCGCGGCCGCCGTTGTTGAAGACGTCGAGCGCAGCCTCGAGATGATCGCCGCCGACGTTGTCGAAGTAGACGTCGATTCCGTCTGTTGCCAGCTCCCGCAACTGCTTTCGCACCGGTGCCGCCTTGTAGTCGAGGGCGGCATCGAAGCCGTAGCGGGAGGTGAGCAGGTCCACCTTGGCCGGCCCGCCCGCCGAACCGATGACCGAGGCGGCACCGAGCAGACGTGCGATCTGCCCGGCCACACTTCCGACGGCGCCCGCGGCTCCCGAGATGAACACGATGTCACCGTCTTTCAGCCCCGCGACCGCGGTGAGTCCCACGTAGGCCGTCATCCCGGTGAGGCCGAGAACGCCGAGGTACACCGATGTCGCTGAGCCGGTGGGCGGTTCGGGCACCGCGGTGAACTCGGCGGCCGGCGCCTGGGCGACGTCACGCCAACCGAGCTGATGCAGCACGAGGGTGCCGACGGGCAGATCGTCGGCCTTTGACGCGACGACCCGGCCGACCGCACCGCCGGTCATGGTCTCCCCCAGGGCGAATGGTGGGACGTAGCTGCGGGTGTCGATCATCCGCCCGCGCATGTACGGGTCGACGGAGACGAACTCGTTGGCGACGCGGACCTCCCCCGGAGCGAGGTCGGCAAGGTCCACGGCGACCGTGCGGAAGTCATCGGGGGTGGGCCAGCCCACCGGCCGGTTCACGAGTTGGATCTGGGTGCTGGTCGAGGTGGTCATCGAATTCTCCTTGAAGGTGTGGATGTCGGGGTGTGTATGTCGGGGTGTGGAGTCCGAACGAGGCTCACAGCGCGAGTGTCACGCCGAGCAGCACGAGGGCGATCAGGGGAAACGCGAGCTGGGTGAGGGCGGCGCGGGCCTTGTCGGGCGAGGAGACGAGCAGCACCAGCCCCGCGGCCAGCATCGAGCCGGCACCGGCGCCGATCAGTGCAGCGCCGACAGCATGGTCGGCGAACCAGCAGGCCACGCCGATGACGACGATGATCGCCAGGAAGAGGTTGTAGAACCCCTGGTTGAACGCCATCTCGCGGGTGGCCTGCGCCTCCTGCGCGCTGGTGCCGAAAGTCGCGCGGGTGCGCGGGTGGGTCCAGAGAAGGGATTCGAGCACGAAGATGTAGACGTGCAACGCCGCGGCCAGGGCTGCGACGACGATCATGGCGACGGCCATCGGGTACTCCTCCACAATTGTGCACTGTTCGTTCCAGAACTATACTAGAATGATCGTTGCACAATTTGTCAACCCTCGATCACCGGAGTTCACATGGGACGCCCCGCCGGATACGACCCCCAGCAGCTGATCCGCCAGGCACGCGATCTGTTCTGGCGGCGCGGCTTCGACGCCGTCTCGGTCGCCGACGTCGAACAGGCCACCGGTGTGGGCCGATCGAGTATCTACCACGCCCACGGCAACATGCGGGGCCTCTTCGATGCCGCCGTCGAGGACTACCTCGACACCGTGGTCCGTCCGCGCCTGCAGCCGCTCACCACCGACCCGGTGGCACCCGAGGCGATCCTGGACTTCCTGACCGCACTGAGCGCCGCGATCGGCACACTGGCGTCGAATCCCGATGCACCGCAAGGCTGTCTACTGCTGGTCAGCGCCGCGGCTCCGATCGGCTCGGATACCGCGGTGCACGAGGTGATCGCCGGTTATCACCGCGAGCTCACCGACGCGATCGGCCACGGGGTCGACGCCCTGCTCCCCCGGGCCAACGCGAGGGTGCGGCGGCAACTGACCCGGCTCACCGTCGCCGCCGACATCGCCGCGTTGTCGTTGAGCCGGATCGATCCCGACGCCGCGCGGGCGACCCTCGACGCCGCCGCCGAGGCGCTGCGGGCGCAGGCGCGCAGCGAGCGCACAGCTCAGTAGTGCTGCGCACCACCGTCGATCGAGATGTGCTCGGCGGTGATGAACGCCGACTCGTCGGACGCGAGGAAGGCGACCACGTTGGCGATCTCGTCGGCCTCGGCGACGTACTGGTTGAGAAACACCATGCCCATCCCGGCGAGCCGCGGGTTGGCCTCATTGGTCTGTTCGATGCGTTCGCGCATGCTGCCCGACCCCATCGGGGTGTTCACCGCACCGGGGTGCACGGAGTTCACACGGATGTTGTGGGCGCCGAGCTCGGCGGCGAGACCACGGGTCATCCCGACCGGGGCGTGCTTGCCGGTGGTGTAGTGGATCATGAAGGGCTGCGCCTTCTTCCCCGCATACGTGCTGGTGATGATCACCGATCCACCGCCACGCGCGATCAGCGGATCCACGGTGGCCCGGACCGTGTTCCAGACCCCGATCACGTTGATGTCGATGGTGTCGCGGAGCTCTCCGCGGTGATCTCGTCGTAGGTCTGGGGAATACAGATCCCGGCATTGGCCACCACGATGTCGAGGCCGCCGAACCTCTCGACGCCGGCCGCGACCGCCGCGGTCAGCCCATCGGCGTCACGCACATCACATTGGGTGAGAACGGCTGTGCCGCCCTGTTCCTCGACAAGTCGCGCGGTCTCGGCGAGGTCGTCGGGGGTCGCGGAATAGTAGGGCACGCCGGGCAGCGGTCCCGCGAGGTCGACGCCGATGATCCCGGCGCCCTCACGTGCCAGGCGCACGGCGTGGGCGCGGCCCTGTCCGCGCGCCACACCGGTGATGAAGGCGACCTTGCCCTCGAGTCGTGTCATGTCGTTCTCTCCTTCTCCCGGGGCGTCACATCGGCAGCCCTTGCTCCATCAGATCGATCGCCTCGAGCAGAGAGGCGAGCACGCGATCGTCGCGCGGATCGTCGACCTGCTCGGCGATGTGGAACATCACCCCGGCGGTCGCCGCAATGAAGACGTGCAGATGCGTGTCGTCCTGCGGCACACCGAGATAGTCGGCGAAGTACTCGCGGGCACGGATGATCGCGGCGTCGGCCTCGATCTGATTGGCCATCCGCAGGGCCGGCTCGGACTGGATCAGGCGCATCCGCTCCGCACTCGACGCCCACGGATCGGCGGTCGCGATGCGGTACTGCGCACGGACCATCGTGCGCAGCAGATCGAAATGCCCGAGACCCGGCGGGATCTCGTTCATCGCCGCGACGCGCGCGTCCTCGAGATCGTCGCCGATGACCACCTGCTCCTTGGACGCGAAGTACCGGAAGAAGGTGGTGTGGGAGACCTCCGCCTCGCGTGCGATCTGCTCGACGGTGGTCTGCGCGTAGCCATGTCGGGCGAACAGCCGCATCGCGGCCTCCCGGATGGCCGACCGGGTGCGCACCTTGTTCTGTTCACGCAGCCCGGCCGGACGATGCGACACACCCGTCATCGAGCTTTTTTTATTGTGGGATGCACCGTCAGCTCGGCGCCGACGCGACGACGGCTTCCTTCTCGCCCGACAGTCCGCGGTCACGGACCGCACCGCCCTCGATGTCGAAATCGAAGACCAGCTTGTCGAGCCAGCGCGGCAGCCCCCACGCCCGATCACCCAGCATCGCGATCACCGCGGGCACCACCGTCATGCGAATGATGAAGGCGTCGAAGAAGACCGCGATGGCCAGGGCGAATCCGAGCATCTTGGACGTGGTGTCGGGCGCGAGCATGAACGAGGCGAAGACGCTGATCATGATGACCGCGGCCGAACTCACCACGCGCGCACCGTGCCGGTAGCCGGCGATGATGGCGTCCTTGGCACTCATGCCGTGGATGTACTCCTCGCGCATTCGAGTCACCAGGAACACTTGATAATCCATTGCGAGACCGAAGACCACGCCGATCAGGAAGATCGGCAGGAACGACAGGGTGGGCCGGGTGTCGGTGATGATCCCGAGGTACCCCTCCTGGAAGATCGCCACGGTCACACCGAAGGTCGCGAGCACCGAGAAGATGAAGCCGATCGTCCCGACCAACGGAACCCAGATCGAACGGAAGACGCCGATCATGATGAGGAACGCGAGTCCGACCACGACCACCAGATACGGGATGAGTGCCTTGTCGAGCTTCGCCGACAGGTCCGACATGATCGCGGTCTGACCGCCGACGTGCATCTCGACGCCGCCCTTGGTGATGGTCGGACCCCAGTCGCGGATCTTCTCCATCAGGTCGTGGGTGGCCTGTGCCGACGGCGCGCTCTCCGGGGTCACCATGATCAGTGCGGTCGAGGCGCCGGTGTTCGGGTTCGCCCCGGTGCCGTTGCCGGTCCAGATCAGCGTCGCGGGGTTGGCGACGTCGGACAAGGTCTTGATGTGTGCGACGGCCTGCTCGGCGGCCGGTGCGACGTTGCCGTCGGCGTCGTGCACGATCACCAACAGCTGGCCGTTGACTCCCTCGCCGAATCCCTTCTGCAGCAACGCCGATGCGCGTGCCTCGTCGGAGTTGGACAGGTCCATGCCGAGTTCCAGCTTGCCGACCGGGATCGCGGCCAGGACGAGGATCGCCAGGCCGACGATGATGAACGGCAGCGGCCGTTTGACCACCGTCCGACCGAAGCGAACGCCGTTGGTGTCGGCGGTCTCGGACTTCTCGGCGTAACGGATGCCGGGGATACGCGGGGTGAAGACGAAGCGGCCGACCGCCCCGAGCAACGCCGGGATCAGGGTGAGCGCCGCGATCACCGCGATGACCACGGCCACTGCCGCGCCCGCGCCCATCTGGGTGATCAGCGGGATACCCACGACGGTCAGCGCCACCACCGCGATGACCACCGTCAGGCCCGCGAAGACCACCGCGGTTCCGGCGGTGCCAACCGCGCGACCGGCGGCGTCGGCGCGACTACCGCCACGTTTCACCTCGCTGCGATAGCGCGACACGATGAACAGCGCGTAGTCGATCGACACGGCGATACCGAGCATCGTGACGATGCCCGTCGCGGTCTGGTTCACCGTCATGAACTTGGCGCTCAGGGTCACCAGCATCATCGTCAGCGCGACACCGACGATGCCGGTGACCAGCGGGATGAAGGCCGCGATCAGCGCACCGAACGCGACGATCATCACCACGAACGCGACCGCGAAACCGATCAACTCGGCCTTGCCGCCCTGTTCCATGACCTGGACGAGCGAACCGGTGGCCTCGACCTGTAGTCCGTCGCCGCGGTGTTTGGCGAGAACGTCGAGGAGTTGCTGTTTCTGATCGACCGACAGGTCCTGCACATTCGTGGTGACCCCGACGCTGATCAGACCGACATGGCCGTTGTCGCCGAGGACCTTCGCGGCCACCGCCTGTTGCGCCTTGGCGGCGACGAGCGGGCTGACGACGTTCTTGGCGTCGGCGACGTCGGGCAGCTTCTGCAGATCGGCGGCCAGCGCGTTGAGCTGGTCGGCGTGCGCCTCGAGTCCGTTGTCGGCGTACACCACCACCGTCGCCGAACCACGGGACTGCTGCTCCATGACCTTCGGGAAGTACTGCTGCAACTGGCTGGTCGCGGTACCCGAGTCGGTGCCGGGCAGATCGAAGTCCTGCGCGAACTTGGGTTTGAGCGCGCCGACGAGGCCGGCCACGACGACGAGGGCGAGCAGCCAGGTCGCGATCACCCACCATTTGTGCCGAAACGAGAACCGGCCGAGCCGGAAGAGCAGTGAGGCCATGGCAATCCCCTGGACGTCGATGCGGACGGGTCGTCGATACAGCGGCGCGTCACCCAAAAGTGTGAGTGACTAACACTTGATACTGTGTACTCCGCTTTTCCGTGCTGCGCCACCAGCCTGCGCTGTGTTCCGGAACACTAGAACATGCATTCGATGCGCGCTAGTGTGGGCTCATGACCGTCGGCATGCAGGGTTCGCTCTTCGACCTCACGGGGACCGCCGGAGCCGCGCCGAGCCTCGGCGCGCTGGGGACCTCGGTGACCCGCCGCGAATTGTCCGACGGCGCCTGGGTCGATCTGCGGCCAGGTTGGATCGCCGATTCCCCCGCCCTCTTCGACGCCCTGTACGACGGTGCGGCCTGGCGTGCGGAGCGACGGCGCATGTACGACCGTGTCGTCGACGTCCCGCGACTGATCGCCACCTATCAGGCACACCATCGCCTGCCCGATCCCCTTCTGGCGCAAGCACGTTCGGATTTGAGTGCGCACTACCGCGAGGAATTGCCCGAGGGCTTCGCCACGGCGGGCCTGTGTCTGTATCGCGACGGTTCCGACTCGGTGGCCTGGCACGGCGACCGATTCGGTCGCGGCGCCACCCACGACACCATGGTGGCGATCCTGTCACTCGGAGCTCCGCGACCGCTGGCGTTGCGCCCCAGGGGCGGTGGTCCGTCGCTGCGGTTCGTCCTGGGCTCGGGCGACCTACTCGTGATGGGTGGCAGTTGTCAGCGGACGTGGGAACACGCCGTGCCGAAATGCCCCGGCGTCGGAGCCCGCATCAGTGTGCAATTCCGTCCGCCGGGTGTGTGGTGAGGCTCGCCGACCCTAGATCGGGTAGGAGACGCCGGTGAGCTTCTCCGACTCCGCCCACAGTCCGTCACGGATCGCTCGGTCGTTGGCGCGGCCGCTGAAGGCCGAGACCCCGGGCGCGCCGCGCATGCCGAAGAAGTGGCTCGGCCCGTAGAAGGTGCCGTTGACGACGTCCGGTGCGGTCGCGGCGTACAGCGTGGGCAGCGCGCCGTCGGCGGCCGATTGCGCGAACAGGTTGCCGATCTTCATCGCCGAATCCATCAGCGACTCGGTGTGGCCCTGCAGTTCGGTGGCCGCGTACCCGGGGTGGGCGATCAGCGAGAGCCGACCGTCGCCGTCCGCGGCGTCGAAGCGGTCGGCGAGGTCCATGCCGAACATCAGGTTGGCCATCTTCGAGTCACCGTAGGCCCGCCAGCGCCGGTAGCGGCGGTTGCGCCAATCGAGGTCGGCGAGATCGATGCGGCCGAGTTGGTGCAACCCCGACGACAACGTCACCACGCGGTCACCGATCTTGGGCAGGAGCAGACCGGTGAGCGCGAAGTGGCCCAGATGGTTGGTGCCCATCTGCATCTCGAAGCCGTCGGCGGTGCGCCGCAACGGCAGCGCCATCACGCCGGCGTTGTTGATGAGGACGTCGATGCTGCCGACCCCGTCGGCGAAGGCCCGGACCGACGCGAGGTCCGCGAGGTCGAGCGCGGCCACCCGCGCCCGGTCGCCGAGGCCGCGGGCCACGTCGTCGGCCTTGGCGGTGTTGCGGCAGGCCATGATGACCTCCGCGCCCGCACCGACCAGCGCCTTGGTGGTCTCGGCACCGAGTCCGGAGTTGGCCCCGGTCACGATGAAGGTCCGGCCCGTTTGATCCGGGATGTCGTGCGTCGACCAACCACTCATGGAATGCCCCTTTGTCGCTGCGGTGTGCTCCCTCTCACCCTGCCACGACATCGCCGAGATGCGAAGGAGAGCGGGCCGAGAGGCGGAGAAGAGCGGTGTGTCACCGCGGGCGTTTGCCGCTACCGCAGGCGCATCAGTCCGGCCGACCCCAGCCATTTCACCGGGCGCAACAGTCCGGAGATCACGTCGCCCACCGTGGGGGCGCTCTCGGGAACGAGATCGATTGGGCCGTAGATCTCGGTGGCCTCGGTGCGTCCGCGCACGACGCGTTTACCCAGCATCGTCCAGTGTTGCGCCTCGGCGTCGTCGGCGCCGGCGATGGCCGCCCCGCTCCCGAGCACCGGCACCCGACTGGTCTTGGCCATCTCCGACAGGCGTGCGCATTCGTTGACCGGGTCGCCGATCACCGTGTACTCGTATCGCCGTTCGGCGCCGATGTTCCCGGCGAAGGCGGTGCCGAAGGAGACCCCGATCCCCCAGCGGACGTCGAGGGCCTCGCTCAGGCCGCGCGCGAGGTCCCGGGCCGCGGCCAACGCCGCACCGGCGGGATCGTCGATCGCCACCGGCGCCCCGAACACCGCGAGCGCGGCATCGCCCTCGAATTTGTTCACGAATCCCCGGTGGTCGTCGACGACCTGCGCGACGATCTCGAAGAATTCGTTGAGCAGCGCCGCGGTGTCCTGTGGGCGGCGTTCCTGCGCGATGGTGGTGGAGCCGACGATGTCGACGAGCAACACCCCGACCTCGGCGTTGGTGCCGTGCAGACCCATCCCTCTCTCGATTGCGAGTTCGGCGACGGTGTCGCCGACGTGGCGGGCGAACAGTTCCCGCATGCGTTCGCGCTCGTCGAGGCCGGTGACCATCTCGTTGAATCCCTGCTGCAGCACCCCTAGTTCGGAGGAGTCGTACACGTCGACGTGGGCGTCGAGGTCGCCGGCATGGACCTTCTCCACCGCGTCGCGTAGTTCGGTGAGCGGATCGATCAGGGACTGGCCGACGAGGACGATGATGCGGGCGCCGGCAGCGAGTCCGACGAGCGCGAGAACCACACTCGCCCAGTCGATGTCGGCGGCCACCGGCGGAAGCATGTGCAGTCTGCGCCCGACGTTGAGGATGATCAGACCGACCATCGGCACAGCCGAACTGACCGCCCACACCGCGAACATCCGGCCCCGCACACCGTGCACGACGCGCGAGGTCGGGTCGGAGGCGAGCGCCACCATCATCAGTGGCCGAGAAGCGCGTTCGGCGAACAGATACGTCAGACACGCGCTCGACATGCCGGCCAGCGCGAACGCCACCGCCACGCCGAACACCGTTTCGACGGTGAGGGTTTCGGCGGACATGGCGATGTAGCTGAGCACCGACGCCGCCCACGCGATCGACGTGCTGAGCACCTGGAATGCCGGAATTCGTTGCACCGCAACACGACGCGCATGATCAGCGGGGTCGCCGGAGATGAACCAGCGGAATTGCGGGCGCAGCGTGAGAACCCCGAGGACCAGATTGACGACGATGCACACCACGATGGCGGTGACGATGCCGGGAAAGTTGGGCGCGCGCAGGGTCTCGTCGACCGTCAGCAGTCCCCCGTTGTACGACAGTTGCACCAGGAGGAAGGTCTCGAAACCGATTAGTGCGTTGCTGCCGACGATGGCGGTCGAGGAAATGGCGAGGGCGCGTGTCGCCAACCGGCGACGCCCGGCGGTACCGAGTTGCGCCCATTCGGTCGCCCCCGGCTCACCGACCGCGCCCCACACGAGGAGGGCGTAACGCCGCCGTGCCCGGCTCCATCGGGTCGCGGTGCTTCGGCGTGGGTGCCGGCCTTGCGCCAATGACGCTCCCACCCCGGAACTCGGTGATGAGGTCATGGGCCTTCCCTGAAGTCGATGTCACCTCAGAGATTACCCAATGGCGTGGATCACATCCGCGTGGTCGGCGCCATCGGCCGGGCTTGCGCGCGTCTCAGCGAACGGTCACCACTGTGTGCGCCGCCGCATCGGAAAGGATCTTGTAGATGTTGAAGATCGGCCGGTGGCTTTCGAATTGGGTGTCGTACGGGACACGCATCGTCGCGACGAGGTCGGCGAAACGGTGGTCCACCAGGTCGCGATAGCGCGGCAGCAGTTCGGTGGTCACGTAGCGCCAGCGCTGATCGAACACCGACCAGTCCCAGTTCGCGATCGGTGTCGTGATGGTCAGCGTCTTCCCGTTGGCGAGGCGGGTTGTGTGGACGAACGGAATGAAGTCGCGCAGCGCGGGTACGCCGGCCACCGACGGAGACCCGACCAGGGTCATTGCGTAGGTCAGTGCCGCGCCGACCCCGTCGGCCTTGCGGTAGTTGCGTACGTCGTCGAATTGCCAACCGACGACGTCGAACTGCTCACGATGCAGCAGGGTCGCATTGCCCGCGGCCACCCGGTCGGGATCCCCGGAGGCGATGCCCTGCCACGCGGTGGCGACGGCGTCGTCGATGATCCCGGCTCGGCGGAACTCGTCGATGCCACGCAGTCCGTCGCGGACGAACGCAACGTGCTGGGGCATGAGGTCGGTGAAGATGGCCTTCTGCATCACCAGTACCCGCTCGGCGAACCAGGTCAGGTCGGCGGGGGTGATCTTGTCGGCATGGTAGGCCAAGGTCTGTAAACCCTTGGGGAACACACCGATCAACCCCGGGCCGGCGACCGAGGTCGCCGTCTCGATGATCCGCGCGGCGAGCGGTTGCAGTCCACGGATCGCATAGATGTCACCGGCGAGCACGACATCGGCGATACCGCCGCCGAAGTCGGCACCGACCAGTCCGGCCATACCGGCCCATTGCAGGTTCCGATGGGCGATCTGGAAGTTCTCGTAGTAGCGATAGGACTTGATCATGTCGGCGCGAGTGGCCGCGAATCCCTTGGCGGGATCCCAACCGGTCAAGTCGATTCCGGCCTCAGTGGTCGCCTGCACCAAGCGATACTGGAACAGCAGAGCCGCATAGCGGTGGGCATCGAGACCGGACGCACGGGCCTCGGCGACCAACTCGGCGAGCCTGCCGAGATCGGTGGGCAGCGCGCGGTTGACGCCTCCGCCGTAATGGTCGGCGTACCGATTGGTCAGCGGCAGATCGAGATACGGGTCGAGGACAGCGGCGCGGGCAGGTCCGGCCACCACCGCGGACCCGGCCACTGTGCAGGCCAGCACGAGGAGCAGGATCAGTCGGCGCAGCGGGAATCCCGCCCTCTTCGGGTGCTCGACCCTTTGCATGCAGTCGATCTCCGTGGGTTCGGCGTTCGTGGCTTCGGCGTTCATGAGTTCAATTCCGTGGCCAGCCAGTCGACGGTGTGCATGCCGAACAGCTCGGTACCCCACTTGTAGATGTTGGTGACGAAAACGTCCATGCCGCAGTTCATTCCGTAGTACTGGGCGTCGGCGCCCTGCCGCACGTAGCGGGTCACCAGGTTCTTGGAGTCGGCGGCGGGGATCAGGGACATGAATGAGTTGTCGGCGTTGCAGGCCGAGACCAGCACCTTGCCGCGCGGGCGATCCCCGTGGCCGAGGGTGTTGTCGCGGTAGACATGCGCGAACTCGGGGATGTCGGCGGGGGCTTGCCCGCTGGTGAACAGGGTCTTCAGCGGGACCAGCGGCGGCATACCGAAATACGCCATCTGACAGGACTTCCGGTAGACATCGGCGAGTGCGCGGCCGGCCGGGTTCAGTTTCGCGTCCAACGCCATCTCGGGGTACTGCGCCTCCAGTCCGAGCAGCGTGGCAAAGACGAATCCGGTGCCGAGCCGACCGTCGGCGAATCTGATGAAGTTCTTCTGGTCGACCGCCATACCCTCGAGCATCGTTGCCTTGAGATTGATCTCGGGTGCGTAGCGGGCGACGTTCTCGGCGGCGAAGCCGGCGCCGACCCCGCCTCCGGCGACGCCGAAGATCCCCACCGGATTGCGCGGATTCAGCGCGGCCGGGCCGACCCGATATGCCGCACGGACACCGTCGAGTAACGCGTGGCCTGCGAACTTTCCGGCGAAGACGCCGTGCGGTGACGGATCGGCGTCGTTGCCGATATCGGAGATCACCACGGCGAGTCCGCGCTGAAACATCAGTGCCAGCGGCCCGAGCGCCGACCACGCCGACGCCTCGCCGAGCGCGCCACCGCTCCACTGGGTCGACGGATGGCATTTCGCACCGACCGAATCGTTGGCCTCCTGGTAGGCGACCACCGAACGCGAACCGTTGGGCTTGCCGTCCTCGGGGATCATGACGACGCCGGTCGAGATCACCTTGCGTCCCCGAACGTTCTCGGTGACATACATGATCTTGTAGGCGGCCACGTGCGCAGGCTTGACCCCGGCGAACAACACGTCGAAACGCTTGGCCTTCAACAGGGTTCCGGGCTTGACGTCCTGCGAGATCGACGGCTCGACGTAGAAGGGATCGTCGGCGGCCAGACCTTCGAAGTCTTCCTGCCCGGTCGCGAGGCGTCCGTCGCGGAAGGTGCCGAGCACATAGCCGCCGAAGATCGTCCCGAGTACCGGCGGGGTCAGCGGCACCGCACCCGAGTAGGTCGGCGGCTCGTCGGCCGCGGCAACACCCGGGATCTGGAACCACACCACGAGCACGAGGACCACGAGACCGACGATTCCATCTGCCCTTCCCCTACTGGCACTTCTCGACACCCCGGCACGTGACCGCATGCGGGCCCACCCCTTCTCGCTCACCGAATCCCCCACATCGCTGCGGGCGTGACCCGCCGCCAAAGCGGTGGCGCGAACTTACCTGAGAGTAATCTGAGGTGCAATCGGCGCCGGCTTGCCGATTCGCTGCAAATAGCCTGTTCAGGGTGATTTCTTGTCAGATTTGCTCATACTCGGAGACGTCGAACGTGATGAGACGCACACTCACATTCGTCTCAACGAACTCTTCTCGGACGCCAGAACTCAAGTGGTCGGGTCCCAGAGACCGACTGCGTCTCCGGTGCGCAGGTGCTCCCGATACACGTCGGCCTTCCAGTCGATGATGTCGCGGGCATCCCGCAGGGCGTGGATCTGCCTGTCGACCCGGCGTCGCTGTCCCTCGAGAATCTCCAGCCGTTCGGCTTCGTTGCCCGAACCTTCGCGCACGAGCGCGGCGAAGCGCCGGAGATCTGCCAGGGGCATGCCGGACTCACGCAGGCGGGTGCAGATGCGTAACCAGTCGATGTCGACCTCGCGGTAGCGGCGCCGTCCACCGGATGTTCGCTCGATCGGACCGATGAGCAGATCCTCGCGCTCGTAGAACCGCAGTGCGTGGACGCTCATGCCGACCGCGTCGGCAACCTCGCCGATCGAATATGACGCCTCCGCATCGTCGACCATCGCGCCTCCAGCTCTTGACCTAGAGAGAACTCTAGCTTCTAGGTTCGGGTCATGAGCATCGTCCACCAGTACCCTCTCTCGACCGGATTCAATACTGCGAGCACCACATCGGAGGTGATGAGCGGCATCGATCTGCACGGACGAACCGCACTCGTCACCGGCGGCTACTCCGGACTCGGCTTGGAGACCACCAACGCATTGGCCGCTGCGGGCGCCCACGTCATCGTCCCGGCGCGACGGGGACGAATCGCACGCTCGATGCTCGACCACCTCCCACGCGTCACAGTCCTCGACGACGTCGACCTCGGAGATCTGCACCGGGTTTCCCAAGCGGCAGACCACCTTCTCGCCGAGCTGGACTCGATCGACCTCGTCGTCGCCTGTGCGGGCGTGATGGCGACCCCGCGTCGGCCAGTTGGACCGGGGTGGGATTATCAGTTGGCGGTCAACCACTTCGGACACTTCATGATGCTGACCCGCCTCTACCCACTACTCGCCAGGCGTGGTGCACGGGTGGTCGCCTACTCCTCGGCAGGCCACCATCTGTCCGACATCCGTTGGCACGACCTACATCTGCGCGCCGGCTACGACAAGTGGGTCTCGTACGGCCAATCCAAAACAGCCAACGTACTTTTCGCTGTTGCTCTTGACGAGATCGGCCGCGGCGAGGGCGTCCGCGCCTTTGCCGTGCACCCGGGCAAGATCATCACCGGTTTGCAGCGCGAGTTGTCCTCTGCCGAACAAACAACACTGGGCTGGACCGACGCGTCCGGCAACGTCGTGGGCCACGACTTCAAGACACCCTCCCAGGGAGCCGCGACCGGATTGTGGGCGGCCACCTCCGCCGCACTCGACGATCGCGGCGGACTGTATCTCGAGGATTGCACGGTGGCCGCACCCGCCGAACCCGACGGCGAGATGGACGACGGAGGGGTCCAGCCCTATGCCGTCGATCCCGTCGCTGCCGAGCGGTTGTGGACACTGACCGCGGCGATCACCGCATGCGATGTCAACCCACTCCGGAGACAACAAAACCGCCCGTGACCAGGCGGTTTGCGGTGCCCCCAGTAGGGCTCGAACCTACGACCTGCGGATTAAAAGTCCGTAGCTCTACCAACTGAGCTATAGGGGCGTTACCCTCGGCGCCGAGGGCGGAAGCGAGTTTACCTCGCGCCGAACAGGTCGCGGACAGGCGGTGTCCGCTTCGCGTGTCGAACCCAAGAAAACGCCTTTGACGTGGCGATTTGTGTTTTCCGCGCGCGGTGTCCTAATCTGAGTCGGCTCCCAACGGAGCCCTCCCGAACGGAAACCGGCCCCCTTCGTCTAGCGGCCTAGGACGCCGCCCTTTCAAGGCGGTAGCGCGGGTTCGAATCCCGTAGGGGGTACGCTGTTCGCCTCGGTGAACAGATAACTGAACAAGGCCCTGTGGCGCAGTTGGTTAGCGCGCCGCCCTGTCACGGCGGAGGTCGCGGGTTCGAGTCCCGTCAGGGTCGCCAAAGGTCTCGGTGTTCGTACCGAACCTTCCGGCCAGGTAGCTCAGTTGGTACGAGCGTCCGCCTGAAAAGCGGAAGGTCGCCGGTTCGATCCCGGCCCTGGCCACCTGGAAAACCACCTCTCGAAGGTGGTTTTCTTTGTTTCCGGGTGCAGAGCGAGCATGAACTCCATGCAATCTCCGCGTGTCCGACAGTGTCCGCCACGACGAATCATGTTGTGCCGAAATCACTTTTCGTCCAAGGTTGCCGGTGGCACCCGATCGCGTCGGCAGGAAACACACAGCCAGGATCGCTACTCTGCCGCGTATGACCCGGCTGCGGTGGGCAATTCCGGCGGCGTTGCTGCCCTTCTTGTTTGTCGCCGCATGCGGTGGGGCGGCAGCCACATCCGACCCACGGCCGGTCACCACCCGATTCGTCACGTTGCCCGACAGCGACGGCGGACATCCGGTCCCCTTCACCCCGACGACCGACCACACGTATCGGCCGGGCGTCACGATCGTCGACGCGACGGCATCCGGTCCGGCGTCGCAATGCACCCTCGGCTGGCCGGTCACCTCGTCGACGGGCAGCAGCGGCGACCTGACGGCCGGGCACTGCGTAAGCGGCTTGGGCCACCCCACGTGGCTCTACACCGATTCGTCCGAAACGGGCCGCCTACCCCTCAGCCCCTACGAACTACACGAGGACGACACCATGGCCGACGGCACCATGCTCGACGCCGCGGCCGCGTTCCTACCGCCGACTGCGACTGCAGCACAATGGGTCACCACCATCGACGGTCACCCGATCGCCGGCGTCGTGACACCCCGGGAAGCGGCCACACTGCCTCGGGGAACACCGGTCTGCATGGCCGGCGCACGCGCGGGCCTGACGTGCGGGCCACTACTCGACGCCAACACGCGAAGCCTCCACTGGGGTGGGTATGCCGTCGTCGGCGACTCGGGATCAGCGGTGTTCGTCGTGAACCCCGACCAGAGCGTGTGCGCGGTGGGCATCCTGCACGATGGCCCCGCCGACCGCGACAACACGATCGCCTACGTAGAGCCCGCACTCCAGAAGTGGGATCTGACGATTCCGGTCACCGCGCCACACCGATCGTCGCCGTGCTGAAATCCATCCGAAAAAACTTTCGACAACCTCTTGCCAACCCGACAAACCCGGCATACACTCGAACACAACAACACACAAACACGTGTTCGCTAGCGCCGGGGGGGTGGGAAATGATGGTCGACACCGCGTTACCCGACGTGTCGGGGTTGTCGACCACCCAGAAAATCGCCCTCGCCCACACGCTGATGGACGAGTTGGCCACCGATGATTTGACCGGGCTGTCCAACGATGACCTGGTCGCGGTCGCTCAGTCCACCGAACGGTTGATCACCCGCATCACGGTCCAAGGGGATCGGCAGATCGTCGAATTCTCCGACCGCCATCTGGCCCGCGAGTACGGGTTCGGGTCGATCACCGACGCCATGATCGGCCTGTTGCGGATCTCGGAACCGTGGCGGCGGTGGAAGCAACTGAAAGCGACCGCCACGTTCCACACCTTTACCGGTGAGGTTGCCGCCCCCAAATATCCGGCACTCGCCGAGGCGATGGCCTCCGGTGCGGCCGGCTCGTCGCATGCGGCGGTGGTGATCGACGTCCTCGACCGTATCCCGGCGGCAGTGCCGTTCGACGAGAAAATGTCGGCCGAGGAGACGATGGCCCGCTACGCCCGCACCCACACCCCCTCCGACCTCCGGATCTTGGGGGCACGGGTGTTGGCGCACCTCGACCCCGACGGCGACCTGACCGACGATGCGGATCGGCAACGCCGCCGGCAGATCCGCATCGGCCGCCAAGACGCCCAGAAAATGAGCGGGTTGTCGGGGCAGATGACCCCGACCCTGACCGCGCACCTCGAAGCCGTGTTGGCGATGTGGGCGGCCCCCGGAATGAACAACCCCGCCGACCCCGATTCCCCCACCGGCAGTCGCGAAGACGCCGACCCCGACGCGTTGACTGCCGCGGCAGCCCGCGATCACCGCGACCAGGTCCAACGCAACCATGACGCGTTGGAGGCGGTCCTGCGCGCCGGACTGGATGTCGGTCTCGGCCCGCAGTCGCATCGCGGGCTGCCACCGCATCTGATCATCAAAGCGTCGCTGTCGGAGTTGATTGCGCAGACCGGGATGGGCGTCACCGCGACCGGCACCCTCCTCCCAATCCGGGATGTGATCGCGTTGGCTTCTCACAGCCAGCCGTGGTTGGCGGTGTTCGACGACCACACCCGCCTGCCCCTGTATTTGGGTCGGGCGCGGTTGGCGAGTCAAGGCCAGCGGATCGCCCTGTTCGCCAAAGACGGCGGTGAGTACTGCTCGTTTCCCGGATGCACCCAACCCGCCGCGCACGTCGAAATCCATCACGCCACCACAGACCACGCGAAAGGTGGGCTCACCAACATCGGTGACCTCGCCCCCGCCTGCGGCAAACACAACCGCATGGTCGGCGACGGCCCCGGACAGTACACCACCGGGATCTACCGCGACGGGCCGTGGGCAGGACGATGCTGGTGGCGCAAAAACACGCCCGTCGGGGCAGCGACACCGAACCCGAAACGCACCAACGCACTCCCCGACGTCGGCACCACCTATGCCGACGCGCTGGCCCGCATCCGGGCGGAACTGCACCCACCACCCGACCCACCACCAAGTGGGGCCGCTGCCAGTGCCGATACCGATCTCGCCGAGCGCGACGACCGGAGCTTGCTGGCGCCCACCGACCGAATCCGCCGCAGCCGAGTCCCGATCGGACACGGATACTACGACCTCGTTGAGATCCTCACCCCCGACCCCAGCCCGGACTCGCCGATCGAAACCCAACTCGCCCAACTACTCGGTGACCGCGGACTCTAGGCCCGGGGCGCACTTCCGTTCGGGGTCGGAACCAGCAGCGGTGCAACAGGTCTCGAGGCTCGTCGCTAACGCTCCTCGGCACCTCGACCAGCGAAAGAACGGCTCGTCGCTAACGCTCCTCGGCACCTCGACCACCGGGATGAAAGCGCTCCTCGGCACCTCGACCACCGGGACGAAAGATCCGCCGGGCTGCTCGACCACCGAAAATTGGCGCCCACCGGCTCAGCGGAAGCGCTCGCGTAACTCCGGGTTGTTCTCCCACCACAGTCCCGACGGTTGGTCGGACTCGGTCTCCGCTGCCGTCGATCGGGTGGACTCGCGTTCGGCCGCATCGAGTTCGGCGTCGGCGATCTCGGCGCGCCGACTCTCATCGGTGCGGAATCGGTCGAAGAGCACGAGGAGGAACGGCAGACCGATGACGTCGCCGAGCACCCAGAACACACCGGCCCCGATGGTTTGATCGGTCCGCAGCGACGGCCCCCACGTGCGGTGCAGCGCTTCGTAATACGAGGCGGCGAGGAGTCCGCCCTGCCACATCACCACGCCCAGGATGCCGTCGCCGAGAGTCTCGCCAAGGGTGGCGAGCAATGACAGGGATTGCGGATAGCGCCGTGGCACCGGGTCGATCTGCAACCGCGCGTAGAAGTATCCGAAGCCGCAGAGCACGAGCAACAGTCGGGTCACGGTGTCGACGGCGTCGGATCGCAACATCGCCGGATACCACCCGGTGAGATAGATCAGCCACGGCGTCACGATGACGCCGGCCGAGGTCACCGCCGGTGACGCGATCACCCGCGCCGCCCGCGTTCGGAGGCAACGATCGATCACTCTGCGTGCCGCAGACCACGACTCGCGGGCAACCGTCACCGGCATCCCGAGCGCGAGGCAGAACGGCACCACCATCAGCACCAGCACAATCTGCAGCGCTCGCACCCAGAACAGGGTGTCGGAGTACACGCCGACAAACCCGCACGCGCTGATCAGCCACACCGTCACGCCGACCAGGAACGGAACCGCCCGCCGCCATGGCAACGTCGACCTGCGCACGGCCACGACATAGGCCACCGCGATCAACACCACGACAACAGATGTGGGCACATCGACTCGCCACGACGACACCACCGTGTGCAGCGTCAAGGGAGCGAGGGCATCGGCCACAACCCGCGAGTATGCACCCGCGACGACTCGTTAATCGACTCGTAAAGGCCAAACGGACACCGCAGTCACCTAGTCTGGGCAGATCAGTGCCCTCCGGGCGGGCACCGTCGAGGAGGCCGAGCATGGGCAAGAAGAAGCACAAGAAGCACTCCTCGAACCACGACGGTCACGACGAGCACGTGAAGACCGAGCCAATGACGACCGAGCCCATGAAGAACAAGGAATTCCGCACGCTCGTCAAACCCCTGCACGCCGAACTCGTGGCCATGCAGGAATGGGTGCGCAGCACCGGCGCCAAGGTGTGCATCGTCTTCGAGGGCCGTGACACCGCAGGCAAGGGCGGCGTGATCAAGTCGATCACCGAGCGGGTCAGCCCACGGGTCTTCCGGGTCGTTGCACTGCCCGCACCCACCGAACGCGAGAAATCGCAGATGTACATCCAGCGCTACGTCCCGCATCTACCTGCCGCGGGCGAGGTCGTCATCTTCGATCGCAGCTGGTACAACCGCGCCGGCGTCGAGCGGGTCATGGGTTTCTGCACCGAGGAGCAGACAAAACAGTTCCTCACCGAGGCGCCCGAGTACGAGCGAGCGATCGTCGCCTCCGGGGTCATCCTGCTCAAGTATTGGCTCGAGGTCAGCGAGGACCAGCAGACACTGCGGCTCCAGAGCCGCATCGACGATCCGCGCAAGTACTGGAAGCTGTCGCCGATGGACCTCAAGTCATACACGCACTGGGACGACTACACCCGTGCGCGCGACGACATGTTCCGCTTCACCGACACCGGCTGGGCGCCCTGGTACGTCGCGAAGACCGACGACAAGAAACGCGGGCGCCTCAACGTCATCCGCCACATCCTCGAACAGGTTCCCTACACCCCGCTCGACCGCCCCGACGTGGAACTGCCCAAGCGGAAGGCGACCGGTTACGAGGGACCCGACCTGCCGCTTCGGCGCATCCCCACGCTGTATTGACCTCTCGCCGCGACGCCACTCGTCGGCACCGATCCGCGCACGTGGTCAACTGAGAAGGTGACGTGGGTCGAGCGTGAGCTCCTGAACAACCGGCTGTCGGCCTTCGACCGGCGAGCCGCCACGACGCCGGGCAAGGCCGCGGCCGTGGCGATCGTCGTCGTCGACCGCGACAGCAGCAACGCCGACACCAACGAGCGCGAGCAGGGCATCTGGCTCCTGCGCCGACCGATGAGTATGCGCCGCCACGCCGCCCAGTTCGCACTACCCGGCGGCCGGCTCGATCCCGGCGAGGATCAGACCACCGCAGCGCTGCGTGAGCTGCACGAGGAGATGGGCGTGGCCCTGTCCCCCGATGACGTCGTCGGCATACTCGACGACTATCCGACCAGGTCCGGGTACGTGATCACTCCCGTCGTGTGCTGGGCGCCGCACGCCCCCGAACCGTCACCCAACCCCGCCGAGGTCTCGGTGTGGTTCTTCATCCCGCTCGACGACCTCCTCGTCACGCCCCGGTTCATCACCATCCCGGAGTCGACGCGACCGGTCATCCAGATGCCGATTCCGGGGCTGCACCGCGATCCCGACGACCACTCACCGAGTGGACGGACGGCGCTGGTGCACGCGCCGACCGCCGCGGTGCTCTATCAGTTCGCCGAGGTCGCGCTGCGCGGCCGGGACACCCGTGTCGACGAGTACGAGCAGCCGGTTTTCGCCTGGTCATAGAAGCGCGCGAAAAAACTTCGGCATTCGGGAATGAAATCGGACCGCGGTCCGGTTATACTCGGTAATGGGCCGGAACGACCCAGCGACCTCACCGGTCATCGATACGACAGTCATCGACCCCCGGACACCCCGGAACAAGGAGCATCCCATGAGCACCCCCACCGTCACCGCGCCGATCGCCGCAGGCACCTGGACCATCGATCCCGTCCACTCGACCGTCGGCTTCTCCGTCAAGCACCTCATGGTGAGCAAGGTTCGCGGCAAGTTCGACACCTTCAGCGGCACCATCACCGTCGCCGAGGACGGAACGCCGTCGGTGCAGGCCGAGATCGACGTCACCTCGATCACCACCGGCAACGAGCAGCGCGACGGCCACATCAAGTCCGCCGACTTCTTCGACGCCGAGACCTACCCGAAGGCCACCTTCACCTCGACCGCGGTGCGCCCCGACGGTGACGACTACGTGCTCACCGGCGACTTCACCCTGCACGGCGTGACCAAGCCGGTCGATCTCAAGCTCGAGTTCAACGGCGTCAACCCGGGTATGGGTAACGGCCCGGTGGCCGGCTTCGAGGCCACCACCGTGTTGAACCGCAAGGACTTCGGCATCGATATCGAGATGCCGCTCGAGGGTGGCGGCGTCGTCGTCGGCGACAAGGTCACCATCACTCTGGAGATCGAGGCCGGCCAGGGCGCCTGAACCCCCTTCTCACAGGGATCACGCTGACCCGATCGATCGACGGGTCAGCGTAGACCGGGACCGATACCGCAAACCCCGTGTGTGGTATCGGTCCCGTTGTCGTACTGCCGGATACGTGATGCGCCGGCGACGTGATCTCGCCACACGTGACGGGTGGGCGTCAGCGCTCGCGGTAGCGCCCCGACGAACCCAGTTCTCGGGCATAGAAATTCAGGCCTGGCCGGTTGCACAGCATGCCGAGGGCAACCAGCGCGAGCAGGACTACGACGAGTGCGATCATGATCGGCCTCCACAGGGAAATGACGGACCGTCTGCAGTTCTCGACGGATTTCGGTGTACACATGTTCTCTCAGATCGGCGGAGAACGGAAGACCTGCGACGGCGAGATCACGTATCCGATTGGGGCGTGGCCCTGTTCACACCGTTGCCGCGTGCACCGCCACAGCACATCTGTGCAATGACAGCCTCTCAACCCCACCGCGCCGCGTGCGAGAAGGCGCTACGTCAGGGCACGACGATGCGCGGGGAGTCCGGGTCCCCCGCACGAACCACCGCGTCGACGGCGTCGAGGAACTCCGGCACGAACTTGTCCGCGCCGAGCACACAGCACGCGTGGCCGCCGTCGACGTCGAAACGTCGGGCTCCCGGGATACCGTCGACGAGCAACTGCTGACGTTCGGGTTCGACGACCTTGTCCCGGACCGAGACCACCACCGACGTCGGCACGTCGATCTCGGCAAGCCAGTCCCGAGAGTCGAAGCGCCCCAGCCCTTCCCCGAAGTCACCGGTGTGCGACAACGGAGTCGAGAGGAACTGACGCATACCCCACAGGGCGGTGTGCGAGGTGGGCTTGTCCAACGTCGCGTCCGACGGCCGGGGGATGATGCGATAGACGGGTTTGAGCAGTCGCCCGGTCTTGTTGGCCTGCTCCCGCAGGTGCGGATCACGGGTGCTGAAATACGGCCCGGTCGAGCACAGGACCAACCCCGCGACCCGCTCGTGATGGCGACGCCACACGAGTTGCGAGATGCCACCGCCCATCGAGAAACCCGCGGTCACGAACCGACCGACCCCGAGGACGTCGGCGAGTGCGACGACGTCATCGGCGCAGTCGAGCAGGTCGAAGGTGCCCGACCGGATGCCGCGGCCATGCCAACGATGATCGAGGGTGATGACCCGATAGCGCTGATTGAGTTCGGGGATCACCGGATACCAGCACAGCAGTCCGGTGGTCATCACCGAATGCTGCAGGATGATCGCCGGCGCGTCGGCCGGGCCGGAGTCGGTGACGAAAGTGCTACCGCGCCCGGGCAATTCCACCATCGTCCCGCTCGGCAGGTCACGCACCGGCAGATAGGACGGGCCGGGAAGCGACAGACCTCGGGAGATCCGATCCAGAACTGCAGCACTCACCGCTACGACGTTACGCGAGATTCCTCCGATTCGGCTGTGCGTCGACGGCCGCAACCGGGTACCCGCCACACACTCAGCGCAGGGTGAACAGGTGCTCCTGGTGGGAGCGTCCGTCGACGGTCAGGGCCAGCGCGTCCGACACCCGCTGGTGGTCGTATTCGGTCCAGCGCTCGGTGCGCTGGCGCTGATACTCCGACCACGAGCCGACGACGAACTGCTCGACGTAGTTGTCGGAATCCTCGCCGTTGCGATACAGATGCCAGTTTCGTGCACCCGTGCGGCGCCGGGACAGTGCCACACCCGCCATCGCGTCGACGAACTCGTCGTGGTGTTCGGCGTCGACCCGGTAGGTGGCGACCACCCGCACCGGACCGTCGTCGGGGGCCGGCTCGAAAACCAGCATGGGCTCCGGCCAGGCGGTCGACAACGTCCGATCGGGGGTGCCGGTCTCGGCGTGAATCGGCAGCACCCCCACGGCCAGCGCCGCCAGGATCAGCGCGAGCGCCGCGATGAGCAACGCCCATCGCACCGTCAGCAGTCCGCCCAGCGCACCCCACACCAGCGATCCGATTCCCTGTGACCCCATGAACACCAGGAGATAGGCGGCCATCCCCCGGGCACGCACCCACGCAGGCAGGGTCAATTGGATCTCGGCGTTCAGCGTCGACAGCGTGGCGATCCACGCGACCCCGGTCGGGACCAACACGATCAACGCGACCGCCGTGGACCCGAGCGCGGCCGCAGCGGTACCGGCCGCGAAGACAACTGCCGACGAGGCAAGGATCACGTTGGGCGACAGATGATCACGCATCCAGGGCAGTCCCAGTACGCCGAGGATGGCGCCACACCCGAGGACACCGAGGACCACACCGTAGCCGGTGGACCCGAGATGGAAGGAGTCGCTGACGACCAGCGGGAGCAACGCCCACAGCGCCGACGCCAGGAACGCGAACAACGCCGAGCGCACCAGAATCCGACGCACGATCGGTGCCGCGGCGACGTAACGCAACCCCACCACCATCGACGTACCCAGATGTTCGGGCTCCATCACCGAGGTATCGGCCGGCCGCCGCCATCTCAGCAGCGCGACGACGACGGCCAGGTAGGAGACCGCGTTGATCGCGAAGACCACGCCGGCGCCGCCGACGGTGAACAGCACGCCGGCCAGAGCCGGTCCGACGGACCGCGCGACATTGATCGACATGCTGCCCAGGGATGCGGCGTCGGCGATCTGCTCACGCGGCACGATCTCCGGATTGACCGCCTGGAACGCCGGCGCCGACAACGCCGAGCCCGCACCCAGCAAGAACGTCAGGACCAGCAGCATGCCCGGGTCGAGCAGGTCGAATACCGCCAGGACGGCCATGACCCCGGCAACGACGGTCGCGTACGCACTCATCACCACCAGCAGCCACTTGCGGTTCAGCACGTCGGCGAGCACTCCGGCGACCAGCGACAACAGCAGGGTCGGGAGGAGACTCGCGGTCTGGACGAGCGAGATCACCGTCGGCCCGGCGTGCTGGTCGACGAGGAACCACTGAGCACCGACAGTCTGCATCCACAGCCCGATGTTGGACACCATCTGGGCGATGAACAGATTGCGGAACACCCGATTCCGCAACGGCGCCATACCCGAGGCCATCGCCACCCCCGCTCTGTCGCCGACCCGACGCCCACCGTACCGACTCACAGTGCGATCCTGGTCACATGATGGGGATCGACCGACCGAAGATCGAGGGCTCGGTGGCGGTGGAGGGGGGACGACGCCGGATCGGGTTCGCCGAGTTCGGGTCGGCGACCGGCCGCGCCGTCATCTGGTTGCACGGCACGCCCGGCGCACGCCGCCAGATTCCGACCGAGGCCCGCGCCTACGCCGCCGAGCACGACATCCGGCTCATCGGGCTCGACCGCCCCGGCGTCGGCAGTTCCACCGCCCACCGGTACCGATGTGTGGCGGAATTCCCCGGCGACCTCGAGCCGGTTCTGGAGGCTCTCGGCATCGACCGGTTCGCGGTGATCGGCATGTCCGGCGGCGGACCGTACGCATTGGCGACCGCACACGCGCTGCCCGATCGCGTCATGGTGGCCGGGATCGTCGGCGGAGTCGCACCCACCGTGGGCCCCGACGCCATCGGCGGCGGCGCGATGGCCCTGGGTTCGCTGCTGGCCCCGGCCGTCCGGGTCGCCGGTGCACCCCTGGGCAAGATCCTCAGTTCGGCGCTCGGGGTGGCTGCGCCCATCGCGAATCCGGCGATCCGCCTCTACGGCCGGTTCTCGCCTCGCGCCGACCGAGAGTTGCTCGCCCGCCCCGAGTTCCGGGCGATGTTCCTCGACGACCTGCTGCACGGCGGCAGCCGTCGCATGGAGGCACCGTTCGCCGACGTCGTCGCCTTCGCCCAGGATTGGGGATTCCGCGTCGGCGACGTCACCACGCCGGTGCGCTGGTGGCATGGCGACCACGACCACATCATCCCGTATTCCCATGGCATACACATGGTCTCGCTGCTACCCGACGCCAAGCTCTTCGAGTTGCCCGGCGAAAGCCACCTCAGCGCACTGGGGATGTCGACGCAGATCCTCGCCGAGCTGCTCTCGGTGTGGGACGACGCCGAACGCACCCCGATGATGCCCGCCGGACCACTGATCGAGCCCTGATCCGCCGGCTCACCCGGTGGTCGACTCGCCCAACTCCGCGAGGATCGCCTCGGTGTGCTCGCCGAGCGCGGGCACCGGGCCCATCCGCATCTCGACGTCGTCGAAGGTGAAGGGCGGCAACAACGCCCGGATCGGGCCGATCTCGGTGTCGACCATGCGCCACCGCTCACGTGCCGAGAGCTGCGGATGGTCCACCACGCCGGCGACGTCGCGGATCTGCGCAGCCGGAATCCCGGCCGCCGCAAGGCGTTCGTCGAGTTCGGCGGTGTCGAAGGTCGCGGTCCGGGCCGCGACGAGGTCGTCGACTTCGGCACGGCGAGCGACTCTTTCGATGTTGGTGGCGTAGCGCGGGTCGTCGCCGAGTTCCGGTCGGCCCAGCACCTGGGCGAGTGCACGCCACCCGCGGTCGTTCTGGACGCCGATGAGGATCTCGCCGTCACGCGTCGGATACGCGTCGTAGGGGACGATGGCCGCGTGTCCGACGCCGCATCGCGGAATCTGCCGCCCCGCGTGCATCGCGATGTACATCGGATGGCCCATCCATTCGACGGTCGCATCGAACATCGACACCTCGATCGTGGCGCCCGCACCGGTGATACCGCGACGCACCAGGGCCGACAGGATCGAGGTGAGTGCGTACATGCCCGCGGCGATGTCGGAGGTGGGGACCCCGGTCTTGGCGGGGTGCTCGGCGGTGCCGGTGACCGAGATCAGGCCGGCTTCGGCCTGCACGAGCATGTCGTAGGCCTTGCGGTCACGCATCGGCCCGGCGGGGCCGTAGCCGCTCATGTTCACCACGATCAGCTCGCGGTGCTCGGCACGCAGGCGCTGCGCGTCGAATCCCAGCCGGGCGGCGGCCCCGGGGGCGAGGTTCTGCAGGAACACATCGGCGCGGTCGATGAGCGCGCGCACCTGCGCTGCGCCGCGCTCCTGCTTGAGGTCGACCGCGAAGGACTCCTTGCCCCGGTTGAGCCACACGAAATGCGAGGCGAGTCCCTCGACCTCGGCGTCGTAGTGTCGGGCGAAGTCGCCCTCACCGACCCGCTCGATCTTGATCACCCGCGCCCCGAGGTCGGCGAGATGCCGCGTGGCCAGCGGCGCGGCGACGGCCTGCTCGAGGGCCACCACGGTCAGGCCGGCCAGGGGAAGCGAGTCGTCTGGTGTGTCGGGCACGGGGTCGACGGAGTCGTCGGGGGTCTGCGCAAAGGCCACGTCGGCCACCCTTGCCCGCCGCGGTCACCGTGTCAATGCCGCGAGCGAATCTGGGACACATAGGGTTTACCTCACGATGCGTGAGCCGAGAGGTGTTTGCCCGGCCGCGTCCCGCGTGATCGTATGGACTGATGAGCACTCGATCGGCGGGCCCACCGACCACGGATACGGCCGCCTCGGGTGCGGTCGGACCGGGGGCCGTCACCACCGACGAGGTCGTCACGAGCACCGGCGTCGTGGTCACCGGACACCGGCAGCGGCAGGCGTGGGCCGAGAAGGTGTTGCCGCCGGTCGAAGAGGTTCGGCCCGGCGTGTTCTCGATCCCGGTACCGATGCCCGGCAATCCGTTGCGCTACATCCTGGTGTACGCACTGGTCACCTCCGCCGGCGGTCTCGCCCTGATCGACACCGGCTGGAACACCGACGAATCGTGGGACACGCTGGTCGCCGGCATCCATGCCACGGGCCATGACCTGTCCGACATCACCGACGTGTTCATCACCCACCTGCACCCCGACCATTTCGGTCTCGTCCCCCGGGTCCTCGAGCACGCCGACCCGCGATTGGGCATGCACCGCAACGACGCCCGGTTCCTGTATCACCGCGACGAGGCGCAACTCGCGCAGGAGCTCGCCGACGCACAGGTCGATCTGCGTGAGCTCGGTGCCCCGACCGACGTCATCGACGCCGGAATCCGTGAGATCGTGCGGCTACCACAGGGCCGCACGATGGACGTCGAACTCGTCGGCGATGCGCCCCTGGACATCCCGGGATGGAATCTGCGCGCAATCTGGACGCCGGGACACACGGCGGGACACCTGTGCTTCGCCGACGACGACGCCGGGATCATCTTCACCGGTGATCATCTGCTGCCCCGGATCAGTCCGAACGTGTCCACCAATTCCTTCCAGAACGCCAGTCCGCTCGCCGATTACCTGACCTCGCTGGCCAACACCGAGCACCTCGGCGACCTCGAGGCGCTGCCGTCGCACGAGTACCGGTTCCGCGGTCTCGCCGGCCGCGTCACGCATCTGCTCTCCCACCACGAGGAACGACTCACCGAGATCACCGAGGCCATCGCCGATGTGCCCGGGTCGACCGCGTGGGACATCACCCGATCGGTCACCTGGTCCCGGCCGTTCGAGCAGCTGTCCCTGCCGCTGAGCCGAATGGCCCTGCGCGAGACCAACGCCCACCTTCTGGTTCTGGAAGAACGCGGGATCATCGCCCGGTCGGGCACCGAACCCGTGCACTGGTATGTCACCACCCCCACCGATCGAGAGGACACCGGCAGATGAGCCCGGTCACCACCGAATTCGCCGACGGCGTCGCCGTCATCACCATCGACCGCCCGGAGGCCCGTAACGCGGTCAACGCCGAGGTCGCGACCCTCATCGCGGCGGCGATCGACGAGTTCGAGACCCGGGACGACATCACCGTCGGCATCCTCACCGGTGCCGGCGGAACTTTCTGCGCCGGAATGGATCTCAAGGCGTTCACCCGCGGTGAGGTACCGAGTGTGCCCGGTCGCGGATTCGGTGGGGTCACCGAGAAGCCGCCGAGCAAGCCGCTGATCGCCGCGGTCGAGGGCTGGGCGCTCGCCGGCGGCTGCGAACTGGCCCTGTCGGCCGATCTGATCGTCGCCGCAGAGGACGCGAAATTCGGTCTGCCCGAGGTGAAGCGGGGCCTCGCCGCCGCAGCCGGCGGACTGCTGCGGCTGCCCAAGATCCTCCCCTACCAACTCGCGATGGAGATCGCGCTGACCGGCGACCCCATCACCGCCCAGCGTGCCCACGAGTTCGGTCTCGTCAACGTCCTCACCCCGACCGGCGGCGCACTCGACGGTGCGCGGGAACTCGGCGCCCGGATCGCCGCGAACGGGCCGCTCGCGGTCCGCGCCACCAAACAGGTTGTGGGCATGGCGATCCGCTACACCGACCCCGATCTCATCACCGCCCAACGCGAGGTGCTCGACCCGATCTTCGCCTCCGACGACGCCCAAGAAGGTGCTCGCGCGTTCGCCGAGAAGCGGGCGCCCCTCTGGACCGGCCGCTGACCCTCGGTATGAGCCGACCTCCCCACCCCGAGGCCCACGCCGCGCAACCGTCGGCGATCTCCCGACGCGGTCTGCTCGGCGCCACCACCGCGGTCGCAGCGGGAGTCGGGCTGGGTGCGTCGGGCCTGCGTGCTGCGTCGGCCTCCGCCGCGCCGGGTACCGCACCATTCGTGCACGCCCCACGCGTGCCCGGCTGGACCGACGGCTTCCATTTCGGGGCGGCCACCTCGGGTTTCCAGACCGAGGGCTTCAGCCCGGACTCCAATTGGCGGCGCTACACCGACCGTGCGGCGCGGACCGGACGGGTCGACCCGGTACGCAACTCCGTCGACTTCCGGCACCGCTACCGGTCCGATCTGCACCTCGCCGCGGGCATGGGGCTCAACACCTTTCGCTTCGGCATCGAGTGGGCGCGCGTCGAACCGCAACGCGGCCGGTTCAGCGCGGCGGCACTGGCCTACTACGACGACCTCGTCGCCGGGATACGGTCGCTGGGCATGAGCCCGATGATCACGCTGGTGCACTACGTGTATCCGGGGTGGGTGGCCGATCAGGGCGGCTTCCTCGGCCCCCGAACACTCGGCGACTTCGAGCGGTATGCGCGCATGATCACCGCTCGCTACGCCGAGCAGTGTTCGATGTGGATCAGCATCAACGAGCCCTTGGTCTTCTACGGCCACGAGAAGGAGATCGGCGCCCTCACCGACGCCGACATGCCGCGGTTCCTCGACCGCGTCGCACAGGCCCACCGGATCGCCCACGCGGCCGCACATGATGCGAATCCGCAAGCGCGCGTTGCGGTCAACGAGGCCTTCCTGCCCGCCGTCACGCCGGTCACCGATGCGTTGTTCATGAATCGGGTCCTCGACACCCTCGACTTCGTCGGCATCGATTACTACTACGGTGCAGCGCTGAACAATCTCACCACGATCGCTGCGGCGGGTGGCGATTTCGCGGCGGTCCGCCCGCAGCCCGACGACATCTACCAGGCGTGCCATCACTACGCGCAGGCCTTCCCCGGCACACCGCTCTACATCGTCGAGAACGGCATGCCGCTGTCCGACGGAACACCCCGCGCCGACGGGTACACCCGGGCGGATTTCCTGCGCGACAGTCTCTTCTGGCTCCAACGTGCGCGCGGCGACGGACTGCCGATCGTCGGCTACAACCACTGGTCGATCACCGACAATTACGAATGGGGCAGCTACACACCGAGATTCGGTCTGTACCGGGTCGACGTACTGCGCGATCCGGGCCTCACGCGTCATCCGACGAGCGGAGTGGACGCCTACCGTGAGCTGACCGCGGGTGCGGGGCCCGCGGCCAACTACCGACCGGTGATGGCCCCGGCGGTCGGCTCGTTCGCCCGCATCCCCCAATCGTGGACCATGCCCTCCCGCGTCGACGGGCCGCGGGCCCAGCTCTGAACGCCGCGGCTAGGCTGTGGCAGTGGACCTGCATCTCGCCACCTACTTCGTCGCGGTCATCGACCACGGCGGGATCACCAAGGCGGCGCATGCCCTCTACATCTCCCAGCCCTCGCTCTCTCAGGCCATCCGCACGCTCGAACGCCGTCTCGGGGTCACCCTGTTCGACCGCGGTGGTCGACGACTCGAACTCACCGACGCAGGCCGGCGCGTCGAGGTCGCCGCGCGCCGCATCCTCGCCGACGTCGAGCGCGCAAAACTGAAGGTGGCCGCCGTCCGTGAACTGCGCTCCGGACGCGTCGACATCGTCACCGATGCCGCCTTCGCCATCGACCCGCTGGTCACGATGGTGCGGGCCTTCCGGGAGCGACACGACGCCGTGGTCGTGCGCGTCCACGCCGCCGACGGCCCCTCCGGGGTGCTCGCCGCGTTGCGGCGCGGTGACGCCGAGATCGGGGTGATCGATTCCGATGCCGACCACGCGTCTCTCGTATCGATCCCCCTCGGCGCACAGGAACTCGTGCTGGCCGCGCCACCGGGACTCCTCGGCGACGGTGTGGTCACCGAGACGGGCACGGTGCCCCGCGCGGCGGTGCGCGATCTACCGCTGCTGGTCAACCTGTCCGATCAGGCGACCGCGACCCTGCTTGCCGACGTCATCGCCGACGACGCCCGCAATGTGGTCGTCGACTGTGCCCATTCGTCGGCCATCTGGGATCTCGTCGACCGCGGCGTCGGCGTGAGCGTGGTCCCGCGTCCGGTCGCCGCCGAGCAGTTCAGCGGCGCCGAAATCGTCGGCATGGCGCCCCCACTGCTGCGCAATTACGGACTGGTGATGCGGTCGGGACAGCCCTCGCCGGCCGCGGTCGCCTTCGTCGCGGTGGCGCGCCGGATCAGCGGGACGCCCGCGCCACCGGCCGACGTCGTGCCCGAGGATGCCACCATTCCCCACGACGGAGCGCGGTGAGTTCGATGGAATTGCGCCAGCTCGAGTACTTCCTCGCCGTCGTCGAACACGGCGGCATCGGCGGCGCCTCGGCGTCATTGGGGGTCACCCAACCGACTGTGTCCCAGGCGCTTCGGGCGTTGGAACGAGAAGTCGGGGTGCAGTTGTTCCACCGGATCGGACGCGGCATGGTGCCGAGTTCGGCGGGACGAGCGCTCGTCGGATCGACCCGGCAGATCATGCGTGATGTGGCTGCCGTCGACGACGCCCTCTCCGCGGCCGGTGACGAACCGACCGGCCGCGTCGAGGTGCTCGCGTCGCCCTTCATCGACGGCGGCGCGGTGATCGACCTGGTCGCCGGCTTCCGGGCCCGCCATCCGGGGGTCACCGTACGCCTCGGCGACCTGCGAGTCGAGACACAGGCGTCGGCGATGATCGAGGAGGGGCGCTGCGAGTTCGTCATCACCCATTTGCCCACGGTCGGTGACGATCTCGACATGATCGTGCTCGGTGAACAGGAATTCTGGCTGGTTTGCCCACCCGGGACCGAGGTACCCGACGGACCGATCCCGATCGCCGATCTCCCCCGCATTCCGATGATCTTCGTTCCGCGGGGCGGGTCGGTCGCCGAGGAGATCGAGAGCGCGATCCGCGAATCCGGTGTGCGACTGCCGATCGCGGTGCTCTCCGACCACCGGGAGCAGCGACTTCCCATGGTGCTGGCCGGGATCGGGGCCACCCTGCTCGAACGTCGCATCGCCGAATCGGTGGCCGATCGCGCGGTGGTGCGGCCGGTGTCACCGCGGTTCGCACGGACTTTCGCGATGATCTTCGATCCGGGCGGCCTCTCGGTCGCCGGCCAGGCGTTCGCCGACGTCGCGCGGTCGATGGCCGCGCAGCGAGCGGTCCCGGAGTGAGGTGCACGAAGTGCGCACTGCTCAGTCGTCGAGATCGCCTGCGGCTTGAGCCTTCTCGGACTTGATCGCATGTCGCCGGGCCAGCAGGAACGCCGCACCGCCACCGACGATACCGCCGACGACGGCCCCCACGATCGTCGTCGCCTCACCGTCGGGTCCGAGCCCGAGGATCACCGCGAGTGCCATCGACAGCGAGCAGGCACCGGTGTACAGGCTGGCGACGATGATGCGGCGCCGGGATCCGCGGGCGTAGACCAGCGTCTGGGGATCCACGCGGCGTGCCGTGCAGAATCGTTGCCATTCCATCGCGGGCGCGATCAACGCGACCCACCACAGGACGGACACCCAGGCGGGTACGAACCACGCAGCGACGGCGCCGAGCGCCCACAGCAGCAGCGTCGAGAGGGTGTAGGTGTAGGCATAGCCCTCCAGCAGTACCGCGCGCTCACGTTCGTCGCCCCACGACGCATCGTCGGGGCCGAGCAACAGATCGGGGAATGTGGTTCGTCCGGAACTCATCTCAACTCTCCTGGGTCTCAGTTCTCCGGGGGCAACGGGAACAGTTCTTCGACGCCGGCACCGAGCGCCCGCGCGACCCGGATGGCCAGATAGACCGACGGTGCGTAGTCGCCGCGCTCGAGCGACACGATCGTCTGCCTGCTCACCCCGACCGCCTTCGCCAGATCGGCCTGCCGTAGGGCCGCCCGGGTCCGCGCGGCCCGGATCGGCGATGAGACAGCAGCCAGGTCGGGCATGCCACGAGTAAAGCCGCCTTGACATCAGATGTCAAGGCGGCTTGTCACGAGAACGGCTACCCGGTGACCCGTTCGAACACTGCGGCCAGCCCCTGCCCGCCGCCGATGCACATCGTCTCCAGGCCATAGCGTGCCTCGCGCCGGTGCAGTTCCCGCGCCAGCGATGCCAGCATCCGCCCGCCGGTCGCACCGACCGGATGTCCCAGCGAGATTCCCGATCCGTGGACGTTGGTGCGTGCGAAATCGGGACTGTCGGTGGCGAATCGGCCGAATCCCCACTCCCGGGTGACGGCGAGCGCCTGCGCGGCGAAGGCCTCGTTGAGTTCGATGACGTCAATGTCGGCGAGCGTCAATCCCGCCTTGTCGAGCGCCTTGGCGGTGGCCGGCACCGGGCCGATGCCCATGGTCGCCGGCGGCACACCGGCCAGACCCCAGGACACCAGGCGCACCAACGGCGTCAGACCGTGCTGTGCGGCGACCTCGGCGGTGGTCACCAGGCACATCGAGGCCGCGTCGTTCTGCCCGCTGGCGTTGCCGGCGGTCACCGTGGCGTCGGGGTCGGTGGCGCCCATGATGGGTCGCAGTCCGGCGAGCGACTCGCGCGAGACGTCGGCGCGCGGATGCTCGTCGGTGTCGATCAGCTTCTCGGACTTACGATCTCGCACGGTGACCGGGATGATCTCCTCGCCGAGGATGCCGTCCTTCTGTGCACGAACCGCGCGCATGTGTGATTCGACGGCGAGATCGTCCTGCTCCTCGCGGGAGATACCGTACTCCTTGCGGAGGTTCTCGGCGGTTTCGATCATGCCGCCGGGTACCGGCCAGTTCTTGCCACCGGCGGTGGACCGGGCCCGAACCAGGCTGTCGTGCATGGCGATTCCGGTGCGCGCACCACCCCAACGCATGTCCACCGAGTAGAACGACGCGTTACTCATCGACTCCGTACCGCCTGCGACGACGAGATCGTTGTCACCGCACCCCACCTGGTAGGCGGCCTGGATGACCGCCTGCAACCCCGACCCGCAGCGTCGGTCGATGTGCATGCCGGGCACGGTGGTCGGCAGTCCGGCGTCGAGCGCGACGACACGGCCGATCGCCGGTGCCTCACTGTTGCCGTTGCAGTGACCGAGGATCACGTCGTCGACGGCGTCGTCGGGGACACCGGTCCGCTCGAGGAGCCCGCGCAGGGCGGCCACCCCGAGGTCGACGGCGGTCAGCGATCCGAACATGCCCCCGTAGCGCCCGATCGGGGTGCGCACGGGCTCGCAGATGACGACATCACGCATGGAGTCGGTCCTTTCCGGGGTTCTCGGCGGCGGCGAGTTGGGCGCGCAACGCCACTTTCTGGATCTTGCCGGCGGCGGAGGTTGGCAGCTCGTCGACGATGATCACCTCGCGGATCTTCTTGTAGGGCAACACCTGTTCGGCGACGAAGCCCTGCACCGCGTCGGCGTCGACCCGGTGGCCGGGCCGGGCGACGACGAAGGCCACCGGCTCCTGCCCGACCGGCCCGGCCTCCCGGGCCACCACCGCGGCACCGGCGATGTCGGGGTGGGTCACCAGGATCTCCTCGAGTTCGCGCGGATACACGTTGTAGCCCTTGTAGATCAGCATGTCCTTGGCACGGTCGCAGATGTAGAGGTGGCCGTCGTCGTCGACGTAGGCGATGTCGCCGGTGTCGAGCCATCCGTCGACGTACTGTTCGGCGGTGATCTCGGGGTGGTGCAGGTACCCGGCAGTCACCTGAGGTCCGCGGACCCACAGCCCACCGCGTTCGCCCGCGGCGAGTTCGGTGGTGCGATCGTCGAGCGAACGGATCGACACCTCGGTGTCGAAGGTCGGCAATCCGACACTGCCGAAACGGTATTCACCGGTGCCATTGCCGGTGCCATTGCCGGTGCCATTGCCGGTGGCGGCCAGCGGCGCCGACGAGACCAGGCAGGTCGCCTCGGTCAGCCCGTAGCCCTCCACGACCGCACCCGACGGGAAGGCCGCGGCGAGCCGCTCGAGCGTGACGTGATCGATCGGCGCGGCCCCCGACGACACGACCCGCACCGACGAGAGATCGCGTGTGGCCACATCGGGATGTGCGGCCAGCGCATGCCACATCGTCGGGCTGCCGGTGATGTAGGTGGCGCGGTGACCTTCGATGAGATCGAGCATCCGGGCCGGATCGAATCGGCCGGCCAGCACATGGGTGGCGCCGCACATCAGGAGGAAGGACATGTTGATCAGGGCGTGCGCGTGATAGAGCGGGGACACCACGATGGTGGCGGCCTGCCCGGGTACGACGCCGCGTCCGGCGCCGTCGCGCGGGGTGAGGCGAAACGACCCGTCGTCGTTCTCGGTCACCGCATGTCCGGCGCGCCAGGCGATCATCTGGGTGACGTTGGCGATGACGTTGCGGTGCGACACCTGCACGCCCTTGGAGACGCCGGTGGTGCCACCGGTGAAGGCGAGGTGGGCCACATCCGCACCGGTGATCCCGACCCGTGGTGCCGGGCCTGCATCGGCGGTCAGTTCGGCCAGGGTGATCAGACCCGCGGGGGCCGTGGCGGTGTCGGTTCCGGCGTCGTCGCCGACGAGGATCGCGGCCCGCAGATCGAGTCCCTCGATCGCCGACGCCAGTGTCTGCGACTGCGGCTCCTCGGTGACGACCGCGACGGCATCGGTCTCCACGAGTTGGGCGCGCAACCCGGCGACCGGCTGCGCCGGGTTGATCAATGTCACCGTCGCGCCGGCGCGCAACGCCCCGTAGTAGGCCAGCACGAAGTTGGCACTGTTGGTCAGATGCAGCGCAACGACGTCGCGTTGCACCACCCCGATCGCGGCGAGCCCGGCGGCCACCGCGGCCGTGCGCACGTCGAGATCGTCGAAGGTGAGCACCCGCTCACCGTCGATGACGGCCGCGCGGTTCGCATACAGCCGGGCCATACCTGCTGGCAGCGTGGCGAGAGTAATTGCCGGATAGCGTAATTCGGTCATCGCGGGGCCATCCGGATCGCGCCGTCGAGGCGGATGGTCTCCCCGTTGAGGTACGGATTCTCCACGATCGACACCGCCAACCGGCCGAACTCGTCCGGCTTGCCGAGCCGCGACGGATTCGGGATGCTCGCGGCCAGCGACTCGCGGACGTCGTCACGCAACCGCGCCAGCAACGGGGTGTCCATGGTGCCGGGGGCGATGGTGTTGACGCGGATGTGCTTGCTCGCCAGATCTCGTGCGGCCACCAGCGTCATCCCGACGATGCCCGCCTTGGAAGCGCTGTAGTTGATCTGGCCGATCTGCCCCTCGAACGCGGCGACCGACGCGGTCATCACGATCACGCCCCGCTCGCCGTCGATCTCGGGCAGCCGGGCCATCCGCTCGGCACCCAGCGACAGGGCGTGGAAGGAGCCGATGAGGTTGAGCCGGATGACGAACTCGAAGTCATCGGCCGATCCGGCGCGGCCCTGCGCGTCGAGGATGCGCATCCGGCGACCCGCACCGGCGCAGTGCACGAGAGTGCGTAGACCGCCGCGTTCGTCGGCCACGTCGAGCGCGGCGGCGAACTGCTCGCGATCGGTGATGTCGGCGGGCGCGAATCTCGCTGCGGCACCGAGCTGTTGGGCCACCTCGGCACCGTCGGAGGTCGGCAGGTCGATGAGGGTCACCTGCCCGCCGGCATCGACGATGCGCCGGGCGGTGGCCAGGCCGAGGCCGGAGGCTCCGCCGGTGATGGCGGTGGAGAGGTCTTTGAGTTCCATGCATCTGCTCCTGAGGTGGTCAGCCGATGAGTTCGAAGATGGTGGCGTTGGCCATACCGCCCGCCTCGCACATCGTCTGTAGTCCGTAACGGATGGTGTTGTCGCGCATGTGATGCGCCAGCCGGGTGGCGAGGATGGCGCCGGAGCCGCCGAGCGGGTGCCCGACCGCGATGGCGCCGCCGAGCGGATTGAGCGCCTTCTCCGCCGCACCCGTCTCGATCTGCCACGCCAGCGGGACCGGCGCAAACGCCTCGTTCACCTCGAACGCCCCGATCTCGTCGATCGAGAGCCCGGACCGGGCAAGGGCTTTGGCGGTGGCCGGGATGGGCCCGGTGAGCATCACGACCGGATCGTCGCCGGCCACCACGGTGGTGTGGATGCGTACCAGCGGGGTCCAGCCGTGTGCGGCGGCGGTCTCCGACGAGCACACCAGCAGCGCGCCCGCTCCGTCGGAGATCTGAGAGGCGTTGCCGGCGTGGATGACCCCGTTCTCGTCGAACACGGTCTTGAGTTTGGCCAGTGACTCCAGCGATCCGCCGCGCCGGATGCCCTCGTCACCCTCCAGGACGCCGGGCACCGGGGCGAGTTGACCGTCGAACGCCCCGGCATCGCTGGCTGCAGCTGCGAGTTCATGGGAGCGCAACGAGTACTCGTCGAGTCGGGTGCGACTCAGATCCCAACGCCGGGCCACCATCTCGGCGCCGATCCCCTGACTGAACCGGTCGACGCCGTAGCGGTCGAGCACGGTCGAGGGCTGATGCTCTCCGTTCGGGGCCGCGCTGCCCATCGGCACGCGGCTCATCGACTCGACCCCACCGGCGACGACGATGTCGAGCTGACCGCTGATGACCGCGGCGGCGGCCATCGCCAGCGACTGCTGGCTCGATCCGCAGGCCCGTGTGATCGTGGTCCCCGGAACACTTTCCGGCCATCCGGCGGCCAGGATCGCGGTGCGCGCGATGTTGCCCGCCTGTTCGGCGTGCTGGCTGACGCACCCCCACATGACGTCGTCGACGTCGGCGGGATCGACGCCGGTGCGCTCCACGAGTGCCTCGAGGACGTGGGCGGACAAGTCGGCCGGATGGATACCCGACAACGCCCCGCCCCGGCGTCCGATCGGGGTACGGACCGCATCGACGATCACCGCATCACTCATCAGAGTTCCTTTCTCGAAACCACTACCAACGAATCGACCCCTATGAACGAATCGACCATGACGGGCGCTCGATCACAAGGTGATTCACGCTCATGGGGTCATAGCCGCGACCTATGTCGCGCTCTGCACACCGGCATCACCGCGGATCGCGGCCTTGTCGCGACCGGGGTCGACGAAGACCAACGCGAGGACGGCGGCCACGGCCGAGACCACACCGAGGATCTGAAATGCGGTGGCGTATCCGGCGGCCGGCGACGACGCGGCGTCGACGATGAGGCCGGTCGCATAAGGCGCGATCAAACCACCGACGGCCATGACGGCCAGGAATGCGCCCAGGGTGCCCGCCATCTGGCGCGGCGGGCAGATCTCCGAGATCGCGGCGTTGAGCAGCGGGAACACGGTCGCAGCGAATCCGTAGCCGACGGAGACCACCAGGACCGCGATGATCGGCGTGCCGATCGACGGCAGGGCGACGAGCATGGCGCCACAGATCAGCACGCCGACCGAGGGCACCACGACGCGCACACTGCGTGCCGACGAATCCGCGGAGATCATCCGGTCACCGACGATCGAGGACACCAGCATCAGCACCAGCCCGACGATCGACGGCAGCGCGAACATCGACCCGGCCTGCACGCGGCTATAGCCGAGCCCGACCTCGAAGTACGACGGCAACCAGGTCAGCACGACCGTGACCAGCGCATACACGCTCATCACCAGCAGGGCGCCGAAGACGAAACTCCGCGAGGTCAGGATGCGTCGCCACGGCACGGACGGTTCGTCGGCACTCGGTTCGTCGGCACTCGGTACCTCGGCGCTCGCTTCTTCTGCGCTGGACTCCCGCGCAGCACCGTTGGTGGTGTACGGCCCCTCGCGCCACACGGCCAACCAGATGACGCACCAGAGCAGGCCCGCCGCGGCGAGGCAGACCAGTGCCGCTCGCCAGCCGAGGCTGACGGTGACCACCGCGAGCGCGGGTGCGATGGCGATCTTCGCGATCGACGCGGCGCCGGCGAGCAGCGCCGACGGCAGCCCACGCTTGGCGGGCGGATGCCACGAGTAGGCCGCGGTGTGCAGCAACGCCGAACTGGGCCCCTCGGCCAGCCCGAGGAACAACCGGCTCACCACCAGCACGGCGAAGGCGGCCACGGCGACCAGTGGCAGCATCGCGACGGCCCAGCACAGAGCCAACACCACCAGCGCCCAGCGCAGCGTCATCCACCGGTTGAGCGCGCCGGCGAAGAAGCCACCGACGGTGAAGGTCAGGAAGAAGAGACTGCCGACCAAACCGATTTGCGCCGAACGTAATCCGAGCTCCTCGGCCAGCGGTTGGGCGATGATACCCAGGACGGCCTTGTCGGCATAGTTGATCACGTAGAGGGCGACGAGCAGCCCGGTCAGTCCCCACGCGGTGCGGCGGGAGTCGCGAGGGCGGGCGGCAGTCGAGGGCATCGGTGCCGGCGTCACGGACGAATCGGCGGCCGGTTCGGGGGCCAGGTGGGCCATGGCGGGATCCTGTTCGGGTCGGGGGGTTGGGGGTGGCGCCGGGGGTGCGCCAGATCACATCCAAATCCCAGCAAACCGTTCGCCGGAAATGCCGACAATGCCCGGTTTGGCGATCGGTGTCGAAGGTGTTGCCTATACGTGCTGGTCAGCGGCCCGCAGTCCTTGCCTGCAGGCGTGGCATTGTCTCGTCCTATCGGAGCCTTAGCCGAAGACCGCGTTACCGGGCGGTCCCGTCACGGGCATGCTGAAGACCATGGCCCGCCTTGCCCAGACCCTCGGTCTCACCGATATCCAGACCGACATCGTCGCCAACGTGCGGCGCTTCGTCGACACCCAGATCATCCCCAACGCGCAAGAACTCGAGCATGCCGACGCCTACCCCGAGGAGATCGTCGCCGGCATGCGGGAGATGGGACTGTTCGGGCTGATGATCCCGGAGGAGTACGGCGGGCTGGGCGAATCGTTGCTGACCTATGCGCTGTGCGTCGAGGAACTCGCACGCGGCTGGATGAGTGTGTCCGGGGTGATCAACACCCACTTCATTGTCGCCTACATGCTGCGACAGCACGGAACCGAGGAGCAGAAGCAGCGGCTGTTGCCGCGGATGGCGACCGGCGAGGTGCGTGGCGCGTTCTCGATGAGCGAACCGGACCTCGGCTCCGACGTCGCGGCCATCACGACGTCGGCCAAACGCTCCGACGATGGCACATACACGATCAACGGAGCCAAGATGTGGCTCACCAACGGCGCATCGTCGACGCTGGTCGCGGCGCTCGTGCGCACCGACGAGGGTGCCGAGAAGCCGCACCACAATCTGACCACCTTCCTCATCGAGAAGCCGGCCGGCTTCGGCGAAGTGGTTGCCGGACTGACGATTCCCGGCAAGATCGACAAGATGGGCTACAAGGGGATCGACACCACCGAGTTGATCTTCGACGGCTATCGCACCGATGCCGAGCACATCCTCGGCGGCACACCGGGCCGCGGATTCGCGCAGATGATGGACGGCGTCGAGGTCGGCCGGGTCAATGTGTCGGCGCGCGCCTGCGGCATCGCCCAGCGCGCCTTCGAACTCGCCGTCACCTACGCCCAACAGCGACGCACCTTCGGCAAGCCGATCGCCGAGCATCAGGCCATCGCCTTCTCGCTGGCCGAGATGGCCACCAAAACCGAAGCGGCGCACCTGATGATGGTGAACGCCGCCCGGCTCAAGGACTCCGGCGAACGCAACGACGTCGCGGCCGGCATGGCGAAGTACCTGTGCAGCGAGTACTGCGCAGAGGTCACCCAGGCCAGTTTTCGTATCCACGGCGGCTACGGCTATTCCAAGGAATTCGAGATCGAACGACTGATGCGGGAAGCTCCCTTCCTGCTGATCGGCGAAGGCACCAGCGAAATCCAGAAACAGATCATCTCCAAGGGACTGCTCCGCGAGTACCGCACCAATTAGAGAGGCCAGAACCCATGCAGCGCAACGTGTTCAACGACGACCACCAAGCCTTCCGCAAGACCATTCGCGACTTCATCGCCAAGGAGGTCGTACCCGTCCACCACGACTGGGAGAAGCAAGGCCATCCGCCGCGCGAGTTCTACAACAAGCTCGGTGAGCTCGGGGTGCTCGGCATCGAGGCGCCCGAGGAATACGGCGGCGGCGGCGAGCACGACTTCACCTACTCGATGGTCATCGCCGAGGAATGCGCGCTGGCCGGAGTGACCTTCGGCAGCTATTCGGTGCATGCCAACCTCATCCTGCCCTACCTGATGGAATACGCGACCGACGAGCAGAAGCAGCGGTGGCTACCCGGATTCTGTTCCGGCGAGCTGATGTTCGCGATTGCGATGACCGAGCCCGGCACCGGGTCGGATCTGGCCAACATCTCCACCACCGCCAGACTCAGCAAGGACGGCGACCACTACATCCTCGACGGTGCCAAGACATTCATCACCGGCGGCGCCCTGGCCGACCGCATCCTGGTGGTCTGCCGCACGTCGGCCTTCGACCCCGACAACCGCCGCGGCGGCCTGTCGATCCTGGTGGTCGACACCTCCTCCGAGGGCTTCGCCGTGGGCCGCAAGCTGGAGAAGATCGGACTCAAGGCCTCCGACACCGCCGAACTGTCGTTCAGTTCCGTCCGCGTGCCGGTGGCCGATCGCCTGGGCGAGGAGGGCGCCGGATTCCGGTACCTCACACACAATCTGGCGCAGGAGCGGCTCACCATCGCGATCGGCTCGGCGGCCACCGCCGCCGCTGCCCTGCAACATGCACTCGCCTACACCCGCGAGCGTGACGTCTTCGGGCGTCCCGTCGCCTCTTTCCAGAACACGAAGTTCGTGCTCGCCGAATGCTCCGCGGAAGTCGAGGCGATCCAGCAGTTCGTCGATCACGCTCTGACGCTGCACAACTCGGGTGAGCTGTCGGTTCCCGACGCCGCCCGCGCCAAACTGTTCGCCACCGACACCGCGGGCCGGGTCATCGACAAATGCCTGCAGCTGCACGGCGGCTACGGCTACATCACCGAGTTCCCCATCGCCCGCCTCTACGCCGACACCCGCGTATCGCGGATCTACGGCGGGACCAACGAGGTGATGAAGACGATCATCGCCAAGGATCTGGGGCTGTAGCGACCGCCTGCGACGCGCACCCCGCCCCCCTTCCCCCGATGGTCGAGATGCACGGCGCCCCAGGCGCCGGGCCGTCCCCCGATGGTCGAGATAAACGGCGCCCAGCCGCCTGGCCTTCCCCCCGATGGTCGAGATAAACGGCGCCCAGCCGCCTGGCCCTCCCCCCGATGGTCGAGGTGCGAGCCGCGTGCGGCGAGCCTCGAGACCCGGCGAGACATCAAGCCTCCCAACCACATCCACCCACCACAGCAAAGCCGCACCCCCTACCACGCCCCACCGACAGAAAACTGCCGCCAGCCCACCCCCGAAACTCGTTGTCCACAAGCACCTTTCCCTCCTCAGAACTGTCGAACAATCTTGCCATAATCCATATGTTCGAGTACCATGAAGGCATCACACCGATCAGCCACCGGGGAGGGGCCCGTGACGGCCACCGCCGCAACTCTTGACGTGAAAGGTGTTGACGCCGAAGCAGTCTTCGCCGACATCGTCAGCCGATCCGCGGACACCCGAACAGATCTGTGCTGCCACGTTCGAGACGATCGTGGAGTTGGCGGCACAAGGATTGGCCGACACCACCTTCTCGGCGAAACCGACCAACGGGTTGTTGTGGACCTGGTCGGCGGACAACCCGGCCCTCGGTGAGGATCTGCAGAACATGGGAGCCATCACCGAAGCCACCGCGAAACTATTGTCGTGCGACACCACAATCACCAAGATCATGCTCGACCCCAACGGTGTACCGCACAGTGTCGGCGAAGAAAAACGCTTCTTCACCCCCGGACAACGGAAAGCGTTGCTGGTGCGGGACCGCGGGTGCATCAAATGCGGAGCCCACGCCGGACGCTGCCAAGCACACCATGTGCACCACTGGGCCGATGGTGGTCCCACCGACATCCACAACGGCTGCCTGCTGTGCAGCAGCTGCCATGACGACGTCGACCACCACGGCTGGAACATCGTCCTCGGCTTCGACCGCCACCCCTGGCTGATCCCACCCGCCAGCATCGATCCGAAACGACGACCCGTGCCGTCCTATCACCGACGCACCATGCGACTCGACGACGCCGCAGCCTGATCTGCCCTACTACTTGATTCCCTGCACCCGGCATCGCCGGGACCGCATCTGTTGTTTGAGAACTCAATAGCGAACCGCCCACGTTGGTCGAGATGATCACCGTGGGGCCCGGCCGCATCTCACTGCCCGCGTCTCACTCCCCGCGGAGCTCCTGTAACCACGCACGTGCGGAGGCGTCCGACGGTGAACGCCAGTCACCGCGTGGCGACAGCGAACCGCCGGAACCGATCTTGGGTCCGTTGGGCATGGCTGTGCGCTTGAACTGGTTGGCCATGAACCGCTGGCAGAAAACCTTGAGCCACTTGTCGATCGTCGCCGCGTCGTAGACGTTGCGGTCGTCGATCGGCTCGGTATCCCACGGCGTTCGGTCGAGATCACCCCAAGCTTGACGAGCGAGGTACGCGACTTTGCTGGGACGGTAGCCGAACCGGGTGAGATAGTAGAGAAAGAAGTCGTGCAATTCGTACGGCCCGACGGTGTCTTCGGTGGATTGAATCGCACCGTCCTCGCCTGGCGGTACCAATTCGGGTGAGATCACGTCGGCAAGGATCTCGGCGAGAACCTCACTGGTCTCATCGGAGAACTCACCGGAGCTGATCATCCACCGGATGAGATGGCGGACAAGCGTTTTGGGAACCGACCCGTTGACGTTGTAGTGCGACATCTGATCACCGACGCCGTAGGTGCACCATCCGAGGGCGAGCTCGGAAAGATCTCCCGTACCGAGGACGATGGCGCCATGGTGGTTGGCCAGGCGGAACAGGTGTGAGGTCCGTTCCCCGGCCTGCACGTTCTCGAACGTCACATCGAAGACCTTCTCGCCACGCGAGTACGGGTGGTCGAGGTCGGCGAGCATCTGCTCGCACGACGGGCGGATGTCGAGTTCCGTCCCACTCACGCCCAGCGAGTCCATTAGGATATGCGCCCGCCGCAGTGTTGCGCCTCCGGTGGCGAAGCCTGGCATGGTGTAGGCCAGAATATTGGTGCGCGGCAACTCGAGTCGGTCGAAGGTGTCCACCGCGACCAACAACGCAAGGGTCGAATCGAGTCCACCGGAAACACCGATGACGATCTTCTCGAGTCCCGTCGCACGCAAGCGCGCCGCGAGTCCCTGCACCTGGATGTTGCCGACTTCCCGACAACGTTCATCGAGGTCGCTGGTGCCGCTGGGCACGAACGGGAACCGCGCAATGGCACGTCGCAGCACATCGACGTCATCGGTTCCGGGCTGCACGCCGAAGATGAAACCGATGCGCCGCAACCTTTTCAGGTCCTCGGCATGGTCGCCGACCTGATCGCGCACACTGGTCATACGCATGCGCTCCTGGCGCAGACGGTCGAGATCGATGTCGGCGGTGATGGATTGGGCACCCATCTCGAATTGCTTACTGCGTGTGAGCAGGGTCCCGTTCTCGGTGATCAACGCGTCGCCGTCCCACGCGAGATCGGTCGTGGATTCACCGAACCCGGCCGCCACGTACAGGTGCGCGGCGATGCAGCGCGCGGAATGGCTGGTACTCAACAACTTCCGGTACGACTCTTTCCCGACGGTGACCGGGCTACCCGACAGATTCGCCAGGATGGTCGCGCCGGCCAGCGAGGCCCACACGCTCGGCGGGATGGGCACCCAGCCGTCCTCGCAGATCTCCACGTGCAGGCAGAATCCCGGGACATCCTCGGCGTCGAAGAGGAGATCCGCACCGAACGGGACGTCGGAGCCGAAGAGCCGCAACGTATCCTGCGGCGCATCGCGGGCGGCACTGTAGTAGCGCTTGTCGTAGAACTCCCGATAGTTGGCCAGATACGACTTGGGGATCACGCCCAGTACTGCGCCGTCACGGATCACCGCGGCACAGTTGTACAGGCCGTCGCCGACCACCAGCGGTAACCCCACCACCACGAGCGGGGTCAACCCTGCACTGGCGTCGACGATCGACTTCAGTGCGTCGCGACAACCGTCGAGAATCGCATCCTGCTGGACGAGATCGTCGATGCTGTAACCACACAAACCCATCTCGGGGAAGACGACGAGCAGCGAGCCCTCTGCGGCGCCCTGCCGCATCGACTCGACGATCGCCTCGGCATTGGCCTTCGGATCGGCGATGCGGACAACCGGGATTGCCCCGGTGACCCGCGCGAAACCATGGTCGTGAACAGACACGGTCTCAGCCTAACTGCGAGGCCGTTCGCGGCGTCGACCCTCAGTCGTCACACGCCTCGATCAACGCCTTGAGTTGGTGATCGAAGGCCTCGGCGATCACCTCGACGTCGGGCACCTCGTCGGGGCAGGTCAAGATGCCGACGTTGAGGTGCCCGTCGACGGAGAAGACGGTGATGTTGAGAGCCAGGCCGTGGAAGATCGGGCCGAGCGGATAGATGGCGGCGACCTTCGCCCCGCAGAAGTACATCGGGAAGTCGGGGCCGGCGACGTTGGAGACGGTCACGTTGAAGACCGGTGGGTGATTCAGGGCGAGCTTGCGGTCGCCGTAGAACTTCATCAGTGTCGACAGCGTGGTGCCGGGGGCGAATTGCGCCCACGCACGCAGGATGTTCGCGTCGATGTCGGCGTGGTGTTCCTTGGCGCGGCGGGCGAGTTCGCCGGCACGTTCGAGCCTTTCGACCGGATCGGCGACGTCCGACGGCAATTCGGTGAACATGCCGGTGACCTTGTTGGTGCCGTTGACCACCAGATCGCGCTCGTCGGCATCGTGGACCGACACCGGGACCATCGCCACCAACGGCGAGCCCGGTAGATCCCCGTGCTGGGAGAGATATTCGCGCAGCGCACCGCCGACCATCGCGAGCACCACGTCGTTGACCTTCACCCCGAAGCGGTTCTTCACCCGCTTGACGTCGTCGAGGGAGAGTTGGGTGGTCGCGATGCTGCGGTGCGGTGAGATCGGCCCGTTGAACACGGTGCGGGGCGCGGCGAAGGGGGCGGGCATCCCGGTGCGCGACCGCGACCGGCGAAACCACTCGATCGGTACGCCTGCGGTTTGCGGGAGCAGTTTGGCCATCGCGATCGGTCGCTGCACGAAGTAGTTGAGGGCGCCGGAGATCACCATGCCGGTGCGGTTGGCTCCACCGGCGGTCTCGGCGACCTTCTCCGGGTCGACGTCGGGCTCGTCGGGGGTCAGGCTGCAGAGCTGGCCGAGCACCTCGGCGGTGGTGACCCCGTCGACGCTGGCGTGGTGCATCCGCAGGAACGCGCAGATCTTGCCGTCGGCGCTGCCCTCGATGATCCACAGCTCCCACAGCGGTTTACCCCGATCAAGGGCTTGCCCGGCGAGGTGGCCGCAGAGCTCGTTGAGTTCCTTCTTGCCCGCGGGCGAGGGCAACGCGACGCGGTGCACGTGCCGATCGATGTCGAAGTGGTCGTCCTCGACCCACACCGGGTGGTCGATGTTGAGCGCGGAGTTCTCCAGTTTGCGTCGCAACATGGGCATCGCGGCAACCCGCGCGTTGAGCTGGGTACGCATTCGGGTGAAGCTGTAACCACCGGGAATGGTGCTCGCATCGAGTTCCATGATCCCCACGACATGCATCAACTGCGAGCGCGTCTCCAGATACAGGAACGACGCGTCCAAACCACTCAACCGCTGCACTGCGGACCTCCACTTGTCTCGGCCGGAGCACCCGTGAGTGCTTCGGCGACGCGGCCCTCTTTCGGCCCCCGAAACCATTCTGCTCCCCGTCGGCGGTCATCCCCACACATTGCGCGAGAATGCGAAATTCGACCGATTCGGTTCCCGTCACCGTAGGGTGGACACGTGTCCAACGCAGCCGCCGCACCGACCTTCGACGCCGCCGAACTCGACGCGGCCTTTGCCGACTTCCAGCGGACCGTCGCCGAGATCGGGGTCAGCCGGGACTGGGACCGCTTCGCCGACCTGTTCACCACCGACGCCGACTACGTGGAGCACGCTCTGGGCGTCATGCGTGGTCGCGAGGAGATCCGGGCGTGGATCTGGAAGACGATGACGGCATTCCCGGGCAGCCACATGACCGGATTCCCGGCACTGTGGCACGTCGCCGACCCGTCGACCGCACGGGTGATCTGCGAGGTGGACAACCCGATGCGCGATCCCGGCGACGGCAGCCTCATCACAGCGACCAACATCACCATCCTCACCTACGCCGGCGACGGCCTGTGGTCGCGCGAGGAGGACGTCTACAACCCGCTCGAGTTCGGTGCCGCCGCCATGAAGTGGTGTGAAAGGGCATCTGACCTCGGTACTCTCGACGACAGCGCGGCCGAATGGATGCGCCGGATCGGGCCGGCGTTCGCCGTGCGCCGCTGATCTGTCGATCACCTGTGAGTACGCGTCCGGGTCTGGACCCGGGCAAAGCCGACCCCTCAGGATGGTGAGCCGGGGTAACACCATTCGCGCCCACAGCGACATCCGAAAGACAGCAGCATCGGAAAGACAGCGACATCACCCCATAGCAACATGACCGAGAGGTCGGGTTACGACACCGTAGGTAATGACTTGGGTTCGGCCTGGTATGTGCCGTAGCCTGTAATGCTGACCCAACCGTGTGCGCACCGACCCCACACGTATGCGACCACCGTTCGGAGGAATCTCTATGGCACGTGCACTGACTCAACTGGAGCTCTTGCAGGAACTCGCTCCGGTTGCCGAAGAGAACGTGAACCGACACCTCAAGATCGCCCGCGACTGGAACCCGCACGACTACATCCCGTGGGATGAGGGCAAGAACTACCCGGCGCTGGGCGGCCCGGACTACGACCCCGAGCAGTCGCAGCTCAGCGAGGTCGCCAAGGCCGCAATGATCACCAACCTGCTGACCGAGGACAACCTGCCCTCGTATCACCGCGTGATCGCCGACAACTTCTCGATGGATTCTGCGTGGGGCCACTGGGTCGGTCGGTGGACCGCCGAGGAGAACCGTCACGGCATCGTGATGCGCGACTACCTCGTGGTGACCCGCGGTGTCGATCCCGCCGCCCTCGAGGCCGACCGCATGGTCCACATGACCAACGGCTACGACCCGATGCTCGCCGCCGCCGGACGCGCGGACGAGTTGGAGGAGCACGCCGACGAGTTGGGCATCCTGCACTCCGTCGCCTACGTCACCTTCCAGGAGCTGGCCACCCGGGTGAGCCACCGCAACACCGGCAAGGCCTGCAACGACCCGATCGCCGACAAGATGCTGCAGCGCATCGCCGCCGACGAGAACCTGCACATGATCTTCTACCGCAACATCTGTGGCGCCGGGATGGATCTGGCACCGGATCAGACGCTGCGCGCGGTCACCGACATCGTCACCAACTTCCAGATGCCTGGCGCCGGCATGCCCAACTTCCGCCGCCACGGCGTGTTGATGGCCAAGCACGGCATCTACGACCTGCGCCAGCACCTCGAAGAGGTCGTGCAGCCGGTGCTGCGCAAGTGGCGGGTCTTCGAACGCGAGGACTTCACCAGCGAGGGCGAGAAGACCCGCGAGGAGCTCGCCGCCTTCCTCGAGCAACTCGAGAAGGACACCCTCAAGTTCGAGGAGATGCGCGACCGCGCCCTCGCCCGCGAGGCCAAGAAGCGGGAGCGTCAGGCATCCTGAGCACCGCACCGACCCTGACCGCACCGGCGTCCTCGATCACCGAGGGCGCCGGTTCGGCGTCTGTCCCGCACGCCCCGTCCGACCCGACGTCCCGAGCATCCGGGCTGCGCATCGGACCGTTCGAGTTGTCGAGCCCGGTGGTCCTCGCACCGATGGCCGGGGTCACCAACGTCGCCTTCCGCACCCTGTGCCGCGAACTCGAACTCGCCCGCACCGGGACGGTGTCGGGGCTCTACGTGTGCGAAATGGTCACCGCGCGAGCGCTTGTCGAGCGCCATCCGGTGACGATGCACATGACCACCTTCGGCCCGGACGAGAGTCCGCGGTCCATGCAGCTGTACACGGTCGACCCGCGCTACACCTACGAGGCCGCGAAGATGATCGTCGAGGAGAACCTCGCCGACCACATCGACATGAACTTCGGTTGCCCGGTCCCCAAGGTGACCCGCAAGGGTGGTGGATCGGCGATCCCCTACAAGCGCACCCTGTTCCGCAAGATCGTCGCCGCCGCGGTGCGCGCCACCGAGGGCACCGACGTCCCGGTCACCGTGAAGTTCCGCATCGGCATCGACGACGAGCACCACACCCACCTCGACGCCGGGCGTATCGCCGCCGAAGAGGGTGTGAAAGCCGTTGCGCTGCATGCCCGTACCGCGTCGCAGCGATATTCCGGGCACGCCGACTGGGATGAGATCGCACGTCTCAAGGAGCACGTCACCGATGTCCCGGTGCTCGGTAACGGCGACATCTTCGAGCCCGCCGACGCGGTGGCGATGATGCAGCGCACCGGGTGTGACGGCGTCGTCATCGGCCGCGGCTGCCTCGGCCGGCCGTGGCTGTTCGCCGAGCTCGCCGCCGAGCTGAACGGCCTGCCCGCACCCGCCGCGCCCACCCTGGGCGAGGTCGCGGCCATCATCGTGCGCCACGGTGAGCTTCTCGCCGACCACCACGGCGAGGACAAGGGCATGCGCGAGATTCGCAAGCACGTCGCCTGGTATCTCCGCGGTTTCCCTGCCGGATCGGATCTGCGCCAACGACTTTCACTGGTCACCACACTGTCGGAGCTGCGCGATCTGGTGGCCACACTGCCCGCCGAGGCCCCGTTCCCCGACGACGGACACGGTCCTCGTGGGCGTCAGGGATCACCCGCCAAGGTGGCGCTCCCGGACGGCTGGCTCGACGATCCCGACGAGGACGTGGTTCCGGCCGGCGCCGAGGTGATGCACTCCGGCGGGTGAGCGGAGACCTGCGCGACGCGTGCCCACTCGGCCGGGATCGGCGACCGGCGCGAGTGCTTCACAGCGGAGACTAAGTAAGATGTCGCAAGGTCCTGCTGCGGCAGGTTCGTGATCGGAGCGTGCCGCACGCGTTGAACCCCGACGACGCGGTCCACGAAAGCTTGCCGGGGGAAGAGGAACTGTCAGTTGAGTCGTTCGACGCCGAACAAGGGCGCCCAGCCGGGTGACGGCGACGACCCCAACGCTCGCCGTACCGGCGACGATCGTGGGTCGGGCTTCGCCGCGTCCGGTGAGAGCCCACCCGCCGATCGGCTCCGCGAGCCCCGCTCCGCGGATCGGTTCGTCCGGGGGCGCAATCGGCTGACCGTGCGGCAGCTGATGGAACAGATGAATGCCGACGATGCGTCGGCCGGAGCCTCCGACGACACCCCGACCCAGGCCATCCCGCCGACCCGCCCGAGACTCCGACGACCACGGTCGAGCCCGCCTGCTGCGCCTGCCCACCCGCGTGCGGACCCGCCGACCGAGTCGATTCCCCCGGTCCCGCCCTACGCACCGGCCGACGTCACCCAGAAGCTTCCCCCGGTCACCGACACACCGACCGGCGTGGATCTCTCCGACCAGGCCACCGCGCGCCGTGCCAGCGAGGAGTCGCGCGCACAGGGCTCCCACGCCGCACCGGTCGCACCCGAGGAGTTCGAGCCGGTCACACGGGTCGCACCGGCCGGCGACACCGAGGACGCACCCACCCCCGACGCCGCCGACACCGGCACCGACACTCCTGCCGCCGCCCCCGAGACCGTGCACGCGGCCTCCGCCGAGGCCACCGAACCAACCGGACCCCCGCTGCAGCGCACACCGGATCTGGCGGCGATGGCGCGCTCGCGTCCCCGTCGGGTGCGGGCTCGCACGCGCAAGCAGGTGATGCGACGCAACGCCACGGTGACCGGTCGAATCCTGGTCGCGGTGGCCTGCGTGATGGCACTGGTCGGCACCGGCTTCGTCTGGGGTTATCTGAACTCCAAGAACGGCGCCTGGCGCAACATCATGGCCGTGAACCCCGACGACACCAACATCCGCAACAAGAACGCCCAGTACGGCGACGAGAACTACCTCATCGTCGGCACCGATACCCGGAGCGGGCAGAACGGCGACGTCGGCGCGGGTACCACCGCCGACGTGGAGGGCGCCCGCTCCGACACCGTCATCCTCGTCAACATCCCCGCCGACCGCAGCCGGGTCGTAGCCGTGTCGTTCCCACGTGATCTGCAGGTCGACCGGCCCGAATGCGAGCAGTGGGACAACGACAAGGGCTCCTACGGCGCGCCGCTGGGCGCCGAGACGCAGGTGAAACTCAACAGCGTCTACGCCGACGGTGGTCCGCAGTGCCTGGTGCGGGTCATCACCGAGATGAGCGGTCTGAACATCAACCACTTCATCGCGATGGACTTCGAGGGCTTCGAGAAGGTCGTCAACGCGGTCGGCGGTGTGGAGGTCTGTTCGACCCAACCGATCTACGACTACGAGCTCGGTCAGATCCTGCGCAAACCGGGCAAGCAGAAGCTGACCGGCCGACGCGCGCTGAACTATGTCCGCGCCCGCATGGTCTCCACCGAGGGCAACGGCGACTACGGCCGCATCAAACGGCAGCAGCTGTTCATGTCGTCGCTGCTGCGGTCGAGTCTGTCGAGCAACGTGCTGACCAATCCGGCGAAGCTGAATTCGATCGTCAACACGTTCATCAATTACAGCTACGTCGACAACGTCAACACCGAGTCACTGCTGCAGCTCGCGGAGTCGATGCAGGGCATCGAGGCCGGCCGGGTCACCTTCATCACCCTGCCCACCAGCGGCACCGCCACCGACGGCAGCAACAACGAGCTACCCAACACCGACGCCATCAACGCGATCTTCAACGCGATCATCGATGATCAGCCGCTGCCCGGCGAGCAGGCCGAGAAGGCCGGCACCAGCTCGAGCACCCGCCCGTCGACGACCACGCCGGCTGCTCCGACCAAGGTGGCGGCGACCGCCCAGAACCCCGGCAACGTCTCGCTGCGGGTCCTCAACGGCAGTGGGCGCAGCGGCATCGCCAGTGAGGTCTCCGACCAGATGTCGGCGCAGGGATTCGACGTCCAGGGCGTCGCCGACGCGTCGGAGAACCGCACCGACACCGTCATCCGGTACGGCACCGGTTCGGAGGACTCTGCGGCCACGGTGGCCGAGATGTTCCCGGGCGCCTCGATCCAGCTCGACCGCACGGTGCGCGACGGTGTGGAGGTCATTCTGGGGTCGGAGTTCGACGGATCGGTCGGGACGGCTCCCGCGGTCGGTACGACGCTCTCGGCGTCGTCGTTGCCGCCGGCGGCCAACACCTCGAATCTGCCCAATGACCTGGCCATCACCAACGCCGGTGACACCACCTGTTCGTGACCTGCACCACGCCGTTCGGCGGGTATGACGGCCCTCGTCGAACCGCCGATCACCGTTCACGGTGTGTTCACCCGGCGGGTGACGGTGAGCGCTCGACACAGGCAGTAGCCTTGATACATGCGGACCGCCTACCAGGAACAACTCCACTCACTCAACACCATCCTGGGTGAGATGTGCGACCTCGCGGGCTCGGCGATGGAGCGCGCGACCCGCTCGCTGCTCCAAGCCGATCTCGCGATCGCCGAAGAGGTCATCAGTGAGAACGACCGGATGAACGAACTCGCCACCCGCGCCGAGGAGCAGGCCTTCGGGCTGCTGGCCCTGCAGGCCCCGGTGGCAGGTGATCTGCGCGGCATCGTCAGCGCGCTGCAGATCGTCGCCGACGCCGACCGCATGGGCGCGCTCGCGCTGCACGTCGCCAAGGTCGCACGCCGTCGCCACCCCGCCAAGGCGCTGCCCGAGGAGGTCGCAGGCTACTTCGCGGAGATGGGCCGGTTGGCCGTGCATCTCGCGCGGAACGCCCGCGAGGCCCTCGATTCGCAGGATCCGCAGGCCGCCGTCCGTCTCGAGGAGGACGACGACGCCATGGACGACCTGCACCGTCACCTGTTCACCGTGCTGATGGACCGGGAATGGGACCACGGGGTGGCCTCCGCGGTCGACATCACCCTGCTCGGCCGCTACTACGAGCGTTTCGCCGACCACGCCGTCATGATCGGACGCCGAGTGGTGTTCCAGGCGACCGGCAAGACTCTCGCCGAACTGGACGTCTAGGGCGTCTCACCCTGGTCACTTCCGCTTTCGTGGTGCAGCACGCTCCTGTGTGCTGCACCACGTTTCGTGTCTGCGTGTGATACCCGATCCGAGGTCACCGATCGGTGTGCATCGGGGCCTGGCGACCGGCTAGCGTAGCTCGTCATGAGCCTGCACTCTCCCGCCGACCAGGATGTCAACGCCGCCGGGGATCAGGGCGACGTCGGAGCCGGGGTGTGTGCCCGGCAGCTGCTCACCTACGCCGGGGTGATCGCGTCGCTGCTGGTGCTACTCGCGATTCTCTACCTCAACATGTGACAAAACCTCAGCACGTGACAGGACCACGACATACGACGAGTCCCCGGCCGCCGATGGCTTCGTGCCACTGCCAGGCGGTCCGGGGACTTCGGTCGTTGCGTGCTCCCGGCCTCAGCCGAAGCGTCCCGAGATGTAGTCCTCGGTCTCGCGCTTGGTGGGGTTGGAGAAGATCGTCTCGGTGTCGTTGATCTCGACGAGCTGGCCGGGCTGGCCGACCCCTTCGAGGTTGAAGAACGCCGTCTGATCGCTCACCCGCGCGGCCTGCTGCATGTTGTGGGTGACGATGACGATCGTGTAGTCCTTCTTGAGCTCCCCCATCAGGTCCTCGATGGCCAGGGTCGAGATGGGGTCGAGCGCCGAGCACGGCTCGTCCATCAGCAACACATCCGGGGAGACCGCGATCGCGCGGGCGATGCACAGACGCTGCTGCTGACCGCCGGAGAGCCCGCCACCGGGCTTGTCGAGGCGGTCCTTGACCTCTTCCCACAGGTTCGCGCCGCGCAGGCTGCGTTCGCACACCTCGTTGAGCTGCGACTTGCCCCGCACACCCTGCAGTTTGAGCCCGGCGACCACGTTGTCGCGGATCGACATCGTCGGGAACGGGTTGGGGCGCTGGAACACCATGCCGATGGTCGTACGGACGCTGGTGGGGTTCACGCCCTTGCCGTAGATGTCCTCACCGTCGAGCAGCACGCTGCCCACCGCGTAGGCGCCCGGGATCTCCTCGTGCATCCGGTTGAGGGTGCGCAGCACGGTCGACTTGCCGCAGCCCGACGGGCCGATGAACGCGGTGATGCTGCGCGGCGGTACCGAGAGCGTCACGTCCTTCACGGCGTGGAACTTGCCGTAGTAGATGTTCAGGTCTTTGATGTCGAGGCGCTTGGCCATGGAACTACTTTCTTTACGGCGTTGGATGAGCCTTGGCCACACAGCCCCTTTCGACTGCGGGCGCGGCTCAGACTTACTTGGTCTTGGGGGCCAGCAACTTCGAGAGCACGGCGGCGAACAGGTTGAGGACGGCGACGATGATGATCAGGGTGAGCGCGGCGCCCCAGTAGTAGAACGACGACGCGGGCTGACTCGCCGCCCACATGTCCTTGATGAACAGGGGCAACGAGTTCATGCCGCCCTCGAACGGGTTGGTCTTGACCATGGTGCTCGCCGGTCCGGCGAGGATCAGCACCGGCGCGGTCTCACCCATGATGCGGGCGATGGCCAGGAAGATGCCCGACAGCATGCCCGACAGCGCGGTCGGGATGACGATGCGCATGATGGTCTTCCACTTGGGGATGCCCAGCGCATAGGAGGCTTCGCGGAGTTCGTCGGGAACGAGTTTGAGCATCTCCTCGGTGGAGCGCACGACGATCGGGATCATCAGCAGGATCAGTGCGAGGCTCACCATGAAGCCGCTCTGCCCCATCGACAACCCGATGACGAAGACGGTGAAGATGAACAGCGTGGCCACGATCGACGGCACGCCGGCGAGGATGTCGACCATGAAGCTGACCGGCTTCACCAGCCGCGACGTCGGATACTCGACGAGCATGACCGCGGTCAGCACAGCGATCGGCACCGAGATGATCGCGGCGACGAGCGCCTGGATGATAGAACCGATGATGGCCGGCGCGACGCCCGCCCCGAACTGGGTGGTGGTGTCGATGCCGTAGGCGTCGCCGAACCACCAGTTCGGGTCGGTGATGGCACCGACGCCCTTGGAGATGACCGTCCACAGCAGCCACACCAACGGAATGACGCCGATGACGAAGCATCCGATGAAGATGCCCTTCGCCGAATTGTTGCGCAGTTTCCGGCTCAGCGAGACCTCGCGAAAGGCCGTGCCGGAGGCCTTGATCGGGCCGCCCCCGGGAGTTTTGTCCATCGTGACGGTCATCCGTTCACCTTTCCACCGGCGACCGAACGGGCGATCGCATTGACCACGAATGTGAGGATGAACAGCACCAGACCTGCTGCGATGTACGCACTCTGGGTGTCGCGGCTGCCGACGAACTCGCCGACGTCGCGGGCGATCTTGGAGGCGAAGGTGTCACCACCCTCGAACAGCGACCACTTGAGGCGGCCGACAGCCGAACTCAGGATGATCATCACTGCGATGGTCTCGCCCAGTGCGCGTCCGAGGGCGAGCATCGACGCGGCGATCATGCCGGAGCGTCCGTAGGGGAAGGAGGTCATCCGGATGACCTCCCACTTGGTGGCGCCGAGCGCGAGCGCGGCCTCCTTCTGACCGCTCGGCGTCTGGCGCAGCACCTCGCGGGTGATGGAGGTGATGATCGGCAGCATCATGATCGCGAGCACGATGCCCGCGGTGAAGACGGTGCCGCCGCCGGCGACCGACGTGCTGCCCGAGGAGAACAGGAAGAACCAGCCCAGCGAGCTGTTCAACCATTCCGCGAACGGCGCGATGAACGGCGCGAGGATGTAGATGCCCCAGAGGCCGAAGATGATCGAGGGCACCGCGGCGAGCAGGTCGATGACCGCACCGAGCGGCCGGGAGATCTGCCGCGGTGCGTATTCGACGAGGAAGACCGCGATGCCGATGGCGATCGGCGTCGCCAGCGCCAGGGCGAAGACCGACGACAATGCGGTGGCCCGGAACAACTCCCACACACCGAAGCGCACGGAGTTGCCGTCGAAGTTCGACTGGCTGACCTGCCACTCCGAGGAGAACAGGAAGTTCGCGTTGTTCGCCGCGATCGCCGGTATGGCATCGACGATCAGTGAGATACCGATACCGGCGATCAGGGCGATGACGAAGAACCCGGTACCCCGGGCGAGATAGGAGAAGACGCGGTCACCGGTGGCACCTCGGTGGCTACGCAGGCCCGGGTGGAGTTGCTCGTCGAGTTCTCGCTCTTCTTCGGGCGGTAACTGGTTGGGCGTTTCGGGCGGCTGCGCGCCGGGGTCGTACGGATTGTCCGTATGACCCCGGCCCGTACCGGTGGTGTCATCCACTGACATAACTCTTATCGCCTAGGGTTTCGGGTCTTCGCTGCTTCGGGTACTTCGAGGTGTTTCGTTGACGTTCGCGCCGCCTACTGAATGGCGTTGATCGAGGCCTGCAGCTTCTGCTGGAAGTCACTCGGGAGCGGGATGTAACCCGCGTTGATCAGTTCCTGCCCTTGATTCTGCGGCGCCGAGGCGACCGAGAGGAAGGACTTGACGCCCTGCCCGACCGAGGTGTCGGAGTACTTCGAGCAGACAATCGAATATGTTGCCAGAACGATCGGGTAAGCACCGGCCGAGGTGGGCTTGTAGAACGACGAGGTGTCGATCACCATGTTGTGGTTGTCCGGGCCGTTCTTGAGGGTGGCCGACTCGATGGTCTTGCCACCCGACTCCGCCGTCAACGCCACACCGCTGCGATCCTGATCGGTGATGATCTTGGCCATCGACAGGTTGTTGGACTGCGCGTAGGCCCACTCGACGTAGGCGATCGAACCCGGGGTCGGCTTCACGGCCGAACCCACACCGGGGTTGCCCTGCTTGCCCTCGCCAACACCGCCGTTGAAGGTCTTGCCGTCACCCTTGGTCCAGCCACCGGCAGCGGTCAGGTACTTCTGGAAGTTGTCGGTGGTACCCGACTGATCGGCGCGGTAGATGACGCTGATCGGGGTCGCCGGCAGGGTCTTGCCCGGGTTATCGGCGGTGATCACCGGATCGTTCCAGGTCTTGACCTCGCCGCTGAAGATCTTGGCCAGCGTCGGGCCGGACAGTGCGAGGTCGCTGACCCCGTCGACGTTGTAGGCGACCGCGATCGGACCGAAGACCAGCGGCAGCTGCCAGGCCTCGGAACCGGTGCAACGCGCGGCTGCCTTGCTGATCTCGTCACCCTTGAGCGGGGAGTCGGAGCCACCGAAGTCGGTGAGGCCCTGGGTGAAGTCGGAGACACCCTGGCCGGAGCCGCCGCCACCGTAGGCGAGCTCGTAGCCCGGGCAGGTCTTGGCGAACGACGTGGAGAAGATCTTCATCGCGTTGGCCTGGGCGGTCGAGCCGCTGGCCTTGAGCGACTGCTTGCCCTCGCATTTGACATTGGCGACGGCCGACGCGGGTGCCGCGCTGGTGGTCCCCTTGTCCGCGTTACTGCTACACGCGCCGAGAATGAGGGCCGAGCTGGCCGCCATGGCGGCGACAACAGCACCTGTACGACTCAATTTCACTTCTGGTTCCTCCAGCATCAAAACACGGCAGTCGGGCCATGCGACCCTGCCCGGTCGAGCTGACCTTATGGGGCAGTGATGGACGGTCCCCCGACGAAAGGTGAACGGAAGATGAATTGGACGACTCGGACATGTCGATTCCGGTCACATCGTCTCCCGACCGGATGCGTAGATCGGACAATCACCCCTCGGAGCTGGACCGATACGTCCCATTTCGGGTCGCTGTGGCCCTCCACACGCCGACACCGCGTGCCACGCGCCACGCGTGGCCTGCGGCCCGCGCTCGGCACCCGGGTGAGCGTGCGGTGAATGCCGGGTTGCCGTCGGGTGCGCGCCAGCGCAAAGCCCATCCCGACGCCTTCAATTTAGGTAAGGCTTGGTAAAGTTGTCACGATTCTCATGGCGACACAGCGAACCCCTGATCCCGCACTCCCGACATCCCGGGTCGCGATGCCACGCGGGTCCATCCCTCGGCAATCGGTTCGCAGCGCGGCCCTCGACCGCCACCACAGCCGCCGGCGCTCGGCGTTGGTCGTGGGACCAGTGGTGGTTCAGTCCGTGGCGCAGGTGCGCGAGCGAGTGCGCGCGATGGCTGCGGCCGGCCCGTTCACGCGGGTGGGCCTGCACCCCACACCAGCGCGTGCACGATGGACCCACGATCCCGACGCCGGTGGTTGCCAGGTGCGGGCGAGCAGGGGCGGCGACGATCCGCTGCGTCTGCTCGACGAGGTCCGCAGCGGCCCCGATCGGCCCCTGCGCGTCGTACTCGGTGACGAGCACATCGCCATCGATTTCGATCACGGTCTCGGCGACGCCGCACTGCTCAACGTCGTCGTCGCGGTGATCCTCGGGTCCACCGATCCGCATGATCGCCGGACGTGGCGCCGATTCGGCCACCGCACACCGCCGCTGGCGCTAGCCTCGGCCGCGGTCTGCGCGGATCCACGCCGCGTGGTCGCGCTGGCGCGGCTGCTACGTCGGACGCCGACGGAGCCCGGAGGAGTCCGGACCACCGGCGAAGCGGCGTCGATACCCGGCGGTTCCGGCACCGTCGGCGGCGTCGACGCCGCAACCGGCCGCCGCCCACGCGCCACCCTCGCCCACGTCCCCGCGGCCACGGTCGCCGAGGTCCGCGCCGCCCGGGACCGTGACCGTCCCGGGGTGGGGATGTACGCGCTGACCACCGTCGCGCTCGTCGATGCGCTCGTCGAGGCCGGCGTCGATCTGCATCCGACGATCACCGCTCCCTTCGACGCCCGCGTCTATCTCCCCCGATCCCGGAACACGCTCGCGAATTTCTCTGCCGGACTGGCATTTCCGGTTCCGCCCGGCAGTGACCCGGACGAACTTCAACGCGCCCTGACGGCGTCGGCACGGATGGGGCGGCCCATCGCCAACCTTGCGATCACCTCGGTCAAGACGCTCGCGTCCTCCCGGCGCACAGCCGACCCACCGCCCGCGGCACTCACCGATGTGCCGGTGCCGCTGCTCCATTCAAGTGTGGGCACCGTGCCGGGCCGCGATCACCGCTGGACGTGGCTGGCCGACGAGCGGGCGCGGGTGTTCTCGGTCGCCGACCCCCCGACGCCGCAGGGCCTCACCGTGACGACCGCGCTCGTCGGAGGCGGGATGTCTGTGGCCGCAGCCCATTTCGACGACGCGGTGTCCTCCGCCGCGGTCGCCGACGCACTCGCCGCCCTGCCCGATCGTCTCCGTGCCCTGGTCGCGCTCACCTGAGCGCGTATCGACCGAGCACCCACACCCAGGAGTCCCCTCATGCCCAGGAGTCCCCTCATACGTTGTCAGGTCGCGATCATCGGTGCCGGCCCGGCGGGATTGTCGCTGGCGATGATGTTGCACCGTCAGGGTATCGACGCCGTCGTCCTCGAGGCGCGCGACGAGGCGCACGTGCGCGCCCGGGTTCGCGCCGGCGTGATCGAACAGACCACCGTCGACACCCTGACCGAACTCGGCGTCGCCGGTCGCCTGCACGCGCAAGCGCTGCGCCACAACGGTTTCTACCTCCGGTTCGATCGCCACACCCACCACCTCGACTTCCACCGGCTGACCGGGCGCAACGCATTCGTCTACGGGCAGGCCGAGATCGTCGCCGACCTCATCGACGCCCGCACGGCGGCCGGGTTGCCGCTGGTGTTCGACGCCGCCGACGTCCAGATCGGCCCGACCGACGGCCCCACCACCGAGCTCACCTACACCGTCGACGGCCGCACCCATCGCCTCACCGCCGACTTCGTCGCCGGCTGCGACGGCTTCCACGGGGTGTCCCGAACCCGCCTGCCGTCCTCGGTACGCACCATCGAACGCGTGTATCCCTTTGCATGGCTGGGCATCCTGGCCCGAACGACTCCGGTGACCGAGGAGGGCATGTACTGCGCCCACCCCGACGGGTTGTCGGTCCACAGCATGCGCGGCACACACATCACGCGCCAGTACCTCCAGGTGCCGGCCGACACCGATCTCGCCGACTGGCCCGACGAACGTATCTGGGCCGAATTACGCAGGCGCAGTGCCTCCGACGATCATCCGGAGCTGCAGACCGGAGAGATCTTCGACCGCAGCCTCGCCCCGCTGCGCAGCGTGGTCACCGAACGCATGCAGCATGGTTCGCTGTTCCTGCTCGGCGACGCCGCCCACATCGTGCCGCCCACCGGCGCCAAGGGGCTCAACCTCGCGGTGTCGGACGCGAGTGTGCTGTCCCATGCCCTCGGGGTGTTCTACCGCGACGGTGACCGCACCCCCCTCGAGAACTACACCGACACCACGCTGCCGCGGATCTGGCAGGCGCAGAATTTCTCCTGGACGCTGACCTCGGTGCTGCACCGCTTCACCGACGACCCGTTCGACTGGGGGTTGCGGCGCGCGAAGCTGACCCGGTGGGTCGCTTCCCGTGCCGAGCAGGAGGCGCTCGGCGAGGTCTATCTCGGGTTACCGTTTCCCACCCCGTGGCGCCCGGAGTGAGACCGGTCACTCGCGGAACCGATTGGTAGCGAAGGCAACTCGTCGACGTCGAGGCCGAGCACCCGGCGGCACACGTCGAGCGCCGCGCGGTGATCGAGGTCGGATTCGGTGCGCGTTCCCCGCGCGTCGGTGACGATCAGCCGATAGTGGTCGATGCCGCCGGTGATGCTCACGCGGCCGCCGTCGACGGGCCGGGTGGCGATGAGCGAGCCGGTGAATCGTGACCGCGGCGAGGTGCTGTGCCACCAGGCCATCGCCTCGAACTCGGCGAGTTCCCGCGTGTACGGCTCCAGAAGGTAGGCCGCCGACCCGCATTCGATACGGCGTTCGGCGACCGAGGCCAGGTCGATGGGCCGGCAGACCATCTCGCCACCGAATCCGACGTCGACGAGCCACGGCTCTCCGCCGACCTGCGCCAGCACGGCCATGTGCCCGAGCGGCGGGCCGAGACCGGCGGCCGACTCCACCCTTGCGCCGACGACGTCCGCATCGATACCCAACGCACGCAACGCGAGCAGCAGCAGCCCGTTGAGTTCGTAGCAGATCCCGCCCCGACGGCCGTCGACGAGCCTGTCGACGATGACGTGCGGGTCCACCTCGACGGGCGTCCCGAGGTGAATGCCGAGATTCTCGAACGGGATTCGCCGATGTTGCGCGGTGGCGATCGCGACGACGAGGTTCGCCGGGTCGGCGGCGACATCGGTCACGCCGATCCTCGAGAGATACGCGGCCGGCCGAAGCGGCGCCCCCGCGCTGATCGGCGAGGTGTCGGTTGCGTCCACGAAAACAGGATAGGCTAACCTCATCCTCCATGGCGCCCGAGGTCTTCTGGTACATCAATCCGACCGACGGTGACGTCCCGTGGGAACCGTCGCTGCGGACCGAACCCACCTTCGAGGTGATCCGGCATCAGGCCCGCACCCTCGACCGGCTCGGCTACGGCGGGGCACTGACCACCGCGCGCGAACCGATCGCGCTCGTCCCCGAGACCGAGAATCTGCGCTTTCTGATCCCGGTGTACCCGGGCGTGAAGCCACCGGCGATGCTCGCCGAGGAGGCACAGGTCTTCGACCAGTACTCGGGCGGGCGCCTGATCTTCAATCAGGTCAACGGTGCCGACGCCGTCCTCGCCCGGTACGGCCAGTACGCCTCGAAGGCGCAGCGGTACCGGCTCTCGGCCGAATACTGGACCCAGGTCAAACGTCTCTACGCCGACGCCACCGACGCCTACGACGGCGAATTCTTCTCCTACGGACCGCGATACAAGCCCGCGATCCCCGGCCCCCGACAGCCCGGCGGCATCGAGGTCTGGGGAACCGGCGCATCACCGGAGGGCATTGCCCACGCGGCCGAGGTCCTCGACGTGTACCTGTCGTTCATGTCGGCACCTGCGGACCTGTCGACACTGTTCACCCGGGTCCGTGACGCCGCCGCAGGCCGCGGCCGGTCGCTGCGCTTCGGCGTGCTCGCCAGCGTCATCGTGCGCGAGACCGACGAGCAGGCGTGGGAGCGGTTCTCCGATCAGCTGTCCCGCACACGCCCGGAGACGGTGCTCGCGACGGCCGACCGCAACCTGCGCAGCTTCGGCTTTCCCGGGCTCGACGAGATCACCAGTCCCGACCCGCAGGTGCAGGGCCGTATCGACGCCCTGCGTGCCGGGCGCATCCCCGGGCGCGACCTACTCGAGTTCGCCCCGAGCATGGCCGCCGGGCTGACCACCTGGACCGCCGCCGAACCTCCCTTCGACATCGCCGGCAAGGGCACCGGAACGTACTTCGTCGGCAGCGCCGAGAACGTGGCCCGCGCGATGAACACCCTTGCCGCACAGGCCGGTATCGACATCTGGATTCTGTCGGGCTGGCCGCTGGCCGCGGAGGCCGAGATCGCCGCCGATCTCCTGCTGCCGCTGCTCGGTGCGCCCGCCACCCCCGCGGTGGCCTGACGGCCCGCTATCGGCGCAGACGCACCGTGGCCACCACGCCGCGGTGATCGGATCCCGGTAGGTCCACCGTACGCAGCGACGTCGGTACCGGCCCGCCGCGGGTCATGACGTGATCGATCCCCAGCATCGGTGGTATCCGACGGTTCGCGGGGTACGTGGCGGCGGCGCCCGCGCCGGTGAGTTCGGCGGCGTCGAGCAGGCCCGGTGATCCGTCGGGACCGTGGCCGCGCAACAACTCTCGAAACTGCCGATGATCCCAGGTGGAGTTCATGTCGGCGCCGACGATCGTCGGGAGTGTCTCGGCGTTCAGGATCGACGAGAGTCGGGAGAGTTCGGACTGCCAGCGCCAGGCCGGCTCCGGCCACGGCGGCAACGGATGCAGTGCGTAGACGGCGTGGCGGCCGTGGCCGTCGATGTCGGCCACCGCGCGCACGTTCCCCAGGCGGAAATGCTCCAGCACCATACCCTCGACGAGGGGGAACCGGGAGAAGATGCCGATCCCCCGGCCGTCGGGCAGGGCGTGGGTGAACGAATACCCCAGCGTCGCAGCCAGAGTCGAGGAGCGTAGGCGCGTCAGCGCCGCGTCGGTGAGTTCGACGACGGTCAGAATGTCGACCTTCTCGGCGCGCACCGTGGCGGCCAGCGCGTCGGTGTCGGCGGCGCCGAGGTAGATGTTGGCCTGCATGACCACGAGATCATCGGCCCGCGCCGACGCCGAGCCGACGTAGAGCGGTACCTGGGTCACCACGCCGGCCGCCACCACGAAGGTCGCGAGCACCGCACCGAGCCTGCGCCGTGCGGCGAGCAGCGCGGCCAACCCGACGATCGAGGCCAACACCAGCAACGGCGTGAACGCGGCGATCCGGCTGGCCGTCGAGCTGGTCAGCGGCGAATGATGGGCGGCCACCCCGGCGGCGCCCGCACCGACCAGCACCACGCCGACAATCGTTGTCACCCAATGGATCACACTCCACCGGATCACACCCCGCCGAATCACACCGAAGCGGGTCACCCCGGTAGAGCTCGAACGACGACCACCTGTTGCCGGGGCCGGCTCACCCATAGGCGACGTCGATGGCGTAGCGGGTGAAGCCCAATCGCTCATAGGTGTGCTGCGCCGCGGTGTTGTCACCCTCCACGTACAGCAGCACCTCGTCGACACCCCGCTCGGCAAAGTAGTGCAGACCCGCCAGCGTCAGCAGCCGCCCGAGACCGCGACCCTGCGCGGCCGGATCGACACCGACGACGTAGACCTCGCCGAGCCCCGGCCCCTGCGTCTTGGTCCAGTGAAAACCCAAGAGCGGTCGGCGATCTGATTCGCCGGCACCGGCCGCGGCGTCGAACGCCAGGAACAACCCGGCCGGGTCGAACCAGTCCGATGCCACGCGCTCGGTGATCTGCTCGGGGGCCCACCCACCCTGCTCGGGGTGCCAGGCGAAGGCGGCGTTGTTGACGCGAAGGATCTCCGCGTCATCCGAAGACCCTGCGTAGGTGCGCAATTCGATGTCGGCGGGGACGTCGAGGGCGGGTAGGCCATCGGCTCCACCGGTTCGCCGCAACTGCAACAACTCTCGCCGACGCTGCAGCCCGAGCGATGCGGCCAACGCCTGCGCGGCCGGGAGATCGCCGTGCGCCCAGGCCCGCACGGCGTCCGAGGTGGGGGCGGCGCCGGCACGTTCGCGCGCCGCCGTGAAGGCGGTTTCGAGGAGTGCCCGGCCGTGCCCCCTGCGACGCTGTTCAGGATCGACGACGGCCTCGATCATCGCCGGCTCGTCGTCACGGCCGGCAACGATGTTGGCGTAGCCGGCCGCGCTGATGACGTGTCGAACGCCCACGCCGGCACCGTCGATGGCGAGGACGGCCTGTTCCGACAGTGGCGCCACCCCGTCGGCCGCGGTCGCTGCCGCGACGACACGGTGTGCGTGGGCGGCCATCTCGGGCGTCAGGGACTCGATGACGTCAACCTCGGGGACCTCGACCTCAGGGGGCACTGAACTCCTCGTCGAAGGGATCGATCCGGGTGTCGCCGATGTCGCCGAGGTCCTCGCCGGGGAGTTCGTCTCCCGCGTCCGCGGTCTCGTCGTCGGCGGTCTCCGCCGAGGCGGAGCGGCCGCGCGTCGGGCGCACGGCCTTGTAGCCCACGTTACGGACGGTGCCGATCAACGACTCGTGGTCGCTGCCGAGTTTCGCGCGCAGGCGCCGGACGTGGACGTCGACGGTGCGGGTGCCACCGAAGAAGTCGTATCCCCAGACCTCCTGCAGCAACTGCGCCCGGGTGAAGACACGACCGGCGTTCTGCGCCAGATACTTCAGGAGCTCGAACTCCTTGTAGGTCAGATCCAACGGGCGCCCGCGCAGACGGGCGGTGTAGGTGCCCTCGTCGATGACCAGCTCACCGAGCGTGACCTTGCCGGAGGCCTCCTCGGCGCTGATGCCGCGGGTGCGCACGACCAGCAGACGCAGGCGGGCGTCGAGTTCGGCGGGGCCCGTCCCGGGCAGCAGGAACTCGTCGAGTCCCCAATCCGCATTCACCGCGACCAATCCGCCCTCGGTGAGCACCGCGGCCACCGGCACCGCCGATCCGGTGCTGCCGAGCAGCCGGCACAGTCCGCGGGCCGCGGCCAGGTCGGTGCGGGCGTCGACGATCGCGACGTCGGCGTTACCCGCCTCCATCAGCGACGACACCTCCGTCGGAGCCACCCGCACGGTGTGCGCGAGCAGCGACAGGGACGGCAATACCGACTCCGGGTTGGGATCGGCGGTCAACAACAGGAGATCCACGTCCTTCTCCGATCTTCCTCGTCGCGCCTCGCGCACCTTACGTCCCGAGGCAGGGGGCCTCGGGGATGGTCGTACCCCGTCTCCCGGCCACCTCGACGTTGAGGCGATCCACCGATCGCGCCTGAAAGGGCATGTTTACTCTGCCTTACCAACATGTGCGCGACAGATGACAGAATAGCCGCAATGTCACGTTCGGCTGTTAACAAGGCAGACTCGGAGGCCGTGACCTCGGACGCAGCGACCCCCGCACCCTCGCGACATCGGCTGCGACGCACGCTTCTGGTGACGCTTGCGCTCGTCGTCGTCGTGGGTGCCATCGCGGCGATCGCCGACACCGTCGCGGCAAGTCGCGGCGAACATCGCCTCTCGACGTCCCTCGCGAGTGCACCGGGTATCGCTTACCGGCCCGAGGTGACGCTCGGCGGCTTCCCGTTCCTGACCCATGCCTCGTCCGGCGAGTTCACCGGCGCCACGATCACCGCCCGCGGGGTGCCGATCGCGCAGGGATGCTCGTATCCGGCGGCCGGCCCCTGCTTCGCCGAACTCGGGGCGACACTCGGGGCGCTGCGGGTCCCCGACGGCTTCGACATCGGGCCCACCGACACCCTGCACATCGATTCGGTCACCGCCTACTCGCGACTGGACTCGGTGAATCTGGGCCGCATGCTGGGCATCCTGGATCTCACCGTCAACACCCCCGCCGGCCCCGACCGTGTCGGCGGCGGCGGACCCCAGTTCGGCAACCTCGAGCGCACCTCGGGGATCGTGCTGACCGGATCGGTGGCGCTGCCGCCGGCCTCGGCGCCGCCAACCGGTGCGACGCCGAGTCCGCAGCGCGCGCCGTCGGCCTCGGAGTACCCGGGCCCGCGGACCAGGGTCAGCGTCACCGTCGAGGTATCGGTGCGCGATGGCCGGCTGCACCTGCAGGCGACGGGCTTCTACACCGGGCCCGAAAAGCACGTCGACGCACCGGAACTCGCCGGCGCCGACAAGTCCGCTCTACGCGCGGCCGTGTTCGCGCGTTTCACCGCCACGCTGCCGCTGCTGCCCATGCCGTGGGACCTGCCGGCGACCGGGGCACACAGCTCGGGCAGCGACATCCTGCTCACCGCCGGGTCCGGGCCACGCGACCTGCTGCCCGCGCGCTTCTGACCTCGACGATCGCAACCACGGCCGGGCCGGGGACACGCTTGCGGCGGGCACCGCTCGCTGTTGTACCCTCGTGGACATGCAACAGCGCCGTGAGTTCATGCTCACCCGCCGCCGGGCGATCGACTTCTGTCGAGTCGCCGACTGTTGCTGTCGCATCACGATGTGATCGTCTCGCTCGCGCCGGCCCGTCCCGCCCGAGTCGCACGGTCACTCGATGCCGGCCGGTCCAGGCGCGTTTCCCATGACGACGCCGTCCACCGAGATCCCGGGCTCTCCGCCGATCATGCCGTCATCATCCGCCGAAGTTCGTCGGCGTCCGACGCCGATCGCCTTCATCGCTGTTTCACGATCATCTCCACTACACCCGATACCCACATCTACGGGAGGAAACACCCATGGCACGTTCCGACGTCCTGGTCAGCGCCGATTGGGCTGAGCAGAACCTGCACACCGACAAGGTCGTGTTCGTCGAGGTCGACGAGGACACCAGCGCCTACGACGGCGGCCACATCGAGGGCGCGGTCAAGCTCGACTGGAAGACCGACCTGCAGGATCCGGTTCGTCGTGACTTCGTCGACCGCGAGCAGTTCTCCAAGCTGCTCTCCGAGCGCGGTATCGCCAACGACGACACCGTCGTGCTCTACGGCGGCAACAACAACTGGTTCGCGGCGTACGCCTACTGGTACTTCAAGCTCTACGGCCACCAGGACGTGAAGCTGCTCGACGGCGGCCGCAAGAAGTGGGAGCTCGACGGCCGGCCGCTGTCCACCGATGCCGTGAGCCGTCCGGCCACCGAGTACAAGGCCGCCGATCCGGACAACTCGATCCGCGCCTTCCGCGACGAGGTCGTCGACGCCATCGGCGCCAAGAACCTCGTCGACGTGCGCAGCCCCGACGAGTTCTCCGGCAAGATCCTCGCCCCTGCCCACCTGCCGCAGGAGCAGAGCCAGCGTCCCGGCCACATCCCCGGTGCCATCAACGTGCCGTGGAGCAAGGCCGCCAACGAGGACGGCACCTTCCGCAGTGACGACGAACTCGCCGAGCTCTACAAGGACGCCGGCCTCGACGGCGAGAAGGAAACCATCGCCTACTGCCGCATCGGCGAGCGTTCCAGCCACACCTGGTTCGTTCTGCAGGAGCTGCTGGGCCACAAGAACGTCAAGAACTACGACGGCAGCTGGACCGAATACGGCTCGCTCGTCGGCGTTCCGGTTGAACTGGGAGAAGGTAAGTAATCATGTGTGCTGCACCCAAGCAGGGACAGAAGCTGCCCGCGGGCGTCGATGTCGAGAAGGAGACCGTCCTGACCGGACAGGTCACCGACAACTCCGGGAGCCCCGTCGCGGGTGCGTTCGTGCGGCTGCTCGACGAGACCGGTGAGTTCACCGCCGAGGTCGTCGCCAGCCCCACCGGCGACTTCCGCTTCTTCGCCGCGCCCGGCAAGTGGACGCTGCGTGCGCTGAGCTCGGTCGGCAACGGTGACGTCACCGTCAGCCCGGACGGACCCGGCGTGCACACGCACGACATCACCGTCAGCAAGTAAGTCCACACGGACTCCCCGACGGCCCGGTCACCCTCGCGGTGGCCGGGCCGTCGGCGTTCTCACCTGTTCTTCCTCGGGTCTTCCCAGGGCGGCCCGTGATTCATCTTTCACTCGGCCGGTCCGACGACGTCCGCGCACACCCCGAGAGGTAAACTGCCACCCGTGGTCCTCTTCTTCGAAATCCTGCTGGGTCTGGCAACGCTGCTGATCATCTGGTTCACGCTGTACGTGATCTACCGCCTGGTCAACGACGAATCGTGACCCTGCCGTCCGACGGACAACCCGACCCCGACGGGGCCGATATCCCACGTCGGTCGGGTGACGAGGCGATCAACCAGGCCGAGGTCCGTGCCGCCGAATCCGGCAGCCGCGAACGCAACGCCCCCTCGTGGGACGATCTGCCGTTGCCCGCCGACACCGCCAATCTGCGGATCGGCGCCGACCTGCATCCGGGCCTGCTCGCCCTTCTGCCGATGGTCGGAGTCTGGCGCGGCGAGGGCGAGGGCCACGACCCGGTCAGCGGCAACGACTACCACTTCGCCCAGCAGATCGTGGCCAGCCACGACGGACAGAACTTCCTCAACTGGGAGGCCCGTTCGTGGGTGATCGACGAGGACGGGAACTTCGTCCGACCCGATCTGCGTGAGGCCGGCTTCTGGCGGATCGGCGAGGACGACAGCATCGAACTCCTCCTCACCCACGCCGAGGGCTCCATCGAGCTGTACTACGGCCGCCCGCTCAATCAGACGTCGTGGAATCTGACCACCGACGTCGTCATCCGCTCCGAGTCGGGCAAGCACACCGGCGGCGCCAAGCGTCTCTACGGCATCGTGCCCGACGGCGATCTCGCCTACGTCGAGGAACGCGTCGATGCCGAGGGGGACCTCACCCCGCGCCTGTCGGCCAAGCTGCGGCGTCACGTCGGCTGACGCAATCGTCATGCTGCGCGATCACACGGGAGCCCCTCGCTCGCTACCGGTGTATCTCGCCATGATGTGGGTCCCGTTTCTATTCACCCTGGTCATGGGACCGCCTGCGCCCACCGCGGTCACGTCTGTCCTCGCGGTGGTGCTCATCGCACTCGCGGCCGGCACCGCTGCGCATCCGGTCGCCCGACGTCTGATGCTGCGTGTGCTGGCGGCGCTGCGCATCAGTCCGCAGCGCACTCCGCCACCGGTCGATCGCACGCTGTGGCGCCGGCGCCGCCGGCCACAACTTCTTCGTGAACTGATTCTTGCTGTGCGCGTGGGTGATCCGCGCGCGCCGGCGGCACTGGTCTGACGACCGGTTCCCTTGTCCGCCGTACCCGAGGATCTCTCATCTCATGCTGTCCATCACCGGTGCCACACGCACCATTGATCATCAGACCCTGTTCACCGGACTCGATCTCGTCGTTCCGCCGGGCGGTTGCGCCGCCGTCGTCGGACCCAATGGCAGCGGCAAGAGCACCCTGCTGCGGTGCGTCATCGACGACGACCGGCTCGACGCCGGCTCCATCGACGTTTTCGGGATGGCTCCAGACGATCGGTCGCCGCGCTTTCGCGCGCTTGTCTCCGCCGATACCGGCGACGACGCAACGTTCTTCGACGTGACTGTCGCAGAGCACCTCGAATTACTCGTCCGCACACATCGAACCGGCGCCACCGACGTCGACGCGGCGCTCACCCATGCCGGGCTCGGTGACCTTGCCGATCGCTACCCGCACACGTTGTCCTCCGGTCAACGACAACGTTTCGCACTCGCGGCAGCGTTCCTCCGGCCATCACGGCTGCTGGTGCTCGACGAACCCGAGCGTGCACTCGACGCCGACGGTCAACAATGGGCGGCCACCGAGATCGAGACTGCCGCTTCGTCGGGACGCGCCGTTCTCATCGCATCACACAGCGCGACGCTGGTGCAGCGCTGCGCCGACCAGATCGTGGAGTTGGGTCGATGAGCACCCGGTTCGGTGAACGTCTCGGCGGCCTACGGCCGCACTGGATGCGACGCTACGACGTCTCGTGGGTGGAGGTCGTCTTCTGCGTGGCGGTCCTCGCCGGCGGGGTCGGCACCCTGCTCGCGCCGTCGCGAGTTGCCTCGGTCGTTCAGCTCACCGGAGCGGCGGCCACTCATCCGCTGCCGGCGTTACTGATCGGCATCATCGTGGTCGCGGTCTTCGCGTCCCGTTGGGCGAGAGTGTGGGGTCCGGTACGCGTCTCACGGGCGGTCGCGCGATGGACCTTGTCGGGCCCAGCGCCGCGCGGACGCGTTCTGGGGAGGCACCTGGCGCGTGTCGGAATCTCGTCGATCCTCGTATGTCTCTGCGGTGCAGCACTGTTGGGACTTCTCCGGCCAGACCTCATGGTGGCATCGATGATCGTGGGCGGTACCGCGGGCCTGACGGCCGCCGGAGCGGCCTACCTCGCGCAAGTCGTCGATGATCGACGCCGTGGTATCGCCCCTCCCCTGCGGGAACTCTCCCCGGCCACCCTTCATCGCCGGACGATAGCGCCCACCGATGGATACTCGGGGGCGCTCGGCCTCACGGTCTCGACGATGGATGTCACCTGGCTCACCGACGCCCGGGTGGTTCGCTGGCAACGATGCCATCTCGCGTCCAGGGGCCCTCGACTCGTCGACTCACCGACGTTCTCGTTGGTGCAATTGGACTTTCGCCGTCTCCGACGCCATCCGGATTCGGTGATCCGCGCGTTGCTGTGTCTGATGGCTCTGATGGTCATCCCACAGGCGTTGTTGTTTCGTCACGGATCTGCGGTGGTGGTCGCCGCGCTGGCCTACTGCGCGGGGAACTCGGTGACCGACGGGTTGCGCACGGCCGGCGGTGGTCGCGCACTCCGACGAGCACTCGCCCTCGACGATCGCACACTCTGGGCTGCTCACATGGTGGTTCCCGGCGTCGTGGTGGCGATTGCCACCTGCATAGCGGCCCTCGCCTGGCCGCTGCCCGGGTCGTCGGTCGTGGTGTTGTTCGTCGGCTCGACGATCGCGGTCCTGCGGCGCGCCACGCGACCGCCTCTTCCCTACGACTCGGTGGTGGTGAACGAACCTCTCGTCACCGGGGCATCCGTCCAACCCTTTCTGCTGACAACGCAGGCGCGAGGGTTGGTGGCAATGGCAGTCACCGCCGCCGCGGTGAGCATGCTCGGCTGAGCCTCACACCGACGGCGGCATGTGGCCCGTCGGTGTGTACGCGGGCGGTGCGTAGGCGGCCGGCACAGGCGCCTTGCCACCCCAGATGATTCCGCCGATTCCCAGCAGCACCACCACGACCCCGAGGACGACGTTCAGGATCGCCGACGGTCCGGCCGAGAACGTGTAGTGGGCGTCGACATACTGCGACGAGTCGTTGTCGAAGGTGCCGACCACAGCCGAGGGGTCGACGACCGCCACCGTCGCCACGCCCGCACCGATGACCCCGAACACCACGTTCACCGCGGAGAATCCGCGCCGGGCGACGTTGCACAGGATGAGGATCGACGACAGCAGCGTCGGGAAGAGGATGAGTAAGGGCAGTAGCACCCCAGGGAAGACGACCGCATGCGATCCGCCCATCAGCGGCAGTCCCTCACCCTGCGAGGTCCAGTGAGCCCATCCGTTGAACGTCGAGTCGCCGCCGTCGTTTGCGGTCACCGTCGCGAAGGTGAGAAACCCGAAAACACCGATCAGCAACCACGCCAGCATCGTGCACGCGGCAAACGTCCGCGTCAGCGCGACATGACGCAGCGGCGGCTTCGGCTGTGGTGTGAACGGTGCTGCCCCATACGCACCGGGCACCCCGTAGCCGCCCGGGTACTGGCCGCCACCCCACGGCTGCGGCGTCGACGGACCCCATTGCTGGTGTGGGTACGGATTCGAATAATGGCTCCCCGGTTCATTCACCGCGCATACGCTACCGCCAATCCCCCCATGCCACCCGGAAGGTCGATCAGCATGACGATTTGCCCGGTTTCCGCCGGAAACGTCGTACACGAGAACGTCATACACATCAGGCGTCATACCCATCAGGGGCGCACGTGGATGACGTCGACGACGACCGGCCGCCCGGAATCCCGCGCCGCCTGCACATAGTGGATGCCGGGGCCCGGTGGGATCGGGATCGATTCCCCGGGGAGCGCGACGACGAGGTCGAAGGCCCCGCCGAGCCCGGTCATCAGCACCGCGATCCGTCGCGGCCCCCGATTGTGGACCACGGCCATCCCCGCGACACTCTCGCAGCACACCCCGGCGTCCGTGGCGTCGTATCTTCCTGCGATGCTGTCGGACGCCGCACCCGACTGATCGGGCTCGGCCGACGGCGCCGGCGAATACGGCGTCCAGAACTCGTCCGCACCGGGCATACGCGGCCAATCGACCTCGTCTGGCCGTGGCGGGTGGATGAGGAAGGCGGGCTCACCGTCGTCGACGATCTGGCCGACGATGACCGGCCGCCCGCCGCGGCGTTCGGCCTGCAGCACGTGGAACTCGTTGTCCGGCAACGCCGCCGATGATCCTGCGCTCAGTGGCGTGAGCCGGGCACCCGACATCGCGGTGAAGCCGGGAATCGAGAGTACGGCGAGATCGGTGCGGCCGCGGTTGTGCAGGGTCAGACGCGAGTCCACGGAATCGGCAGTCAACGTGTACGTGAGCCCGCCGGCGTACCCCGCGATCCAGGTACCCGCGCCGTCGTCGTTCCAGTCGCGATCGCCCGGGGTGAGAAAGCGCGACAACCCGCCGGTGGGTACCGAGAACTCCCGCGTCGATGCGGTCGCAATGCCCACGGTTGCCGATGAGGCAGTTGCTGACGAATCCAGGATCCCGGTGTTCATGACGTCTCCCGCGTTGGTGAGCTGATCTGTGTGCCAGTCCACACCGGCCGGACAGCCCGAACACGAGTAGTGCACTACCCGAAAACCCGGGGTTCACCCCGACGGACCCCACACATGGAACGACCCCCGCACCGCCCGGGAATTCGGGCCGAGCGACCGGACCAGGTCGGGTGCGGGGGTCGGGTGACCACCTGGTATTCGCCGACGCGAGGGATCGATCGAGGGATATCAGATGGATCTCCGCGTCAGCGGATGGTCACCTCACTTGTCCGTTTGCCAATCAACTTCGGACCACCTCCTTCCATGTGTACCGACGAAACTACGCCGCAACCTCAAGCCCGGCAACAGGTTTTCGTTCCGGGGGGTTTCACAGGGGAGATGTCACGTCAGTGCGCGACCGGGCTGAGGTCGACCACCCGAACCGACTCGGCACGCCCGGGATGCAGCGCCGTCGCCGGCAGCTGATGCGTCACCACCACCACGGTGCGATCCGGGGCGAACATGCCCGACGACGGGTCGAGAATCCGTGCCAGCAGGCGCTCGGCGTCGGCGGCGTCGAGATGCTCGGTCGGCTCGTCGAGTAGCACGATCGGCGCACGGTGCAGCAACGCCCGCGCAAGCAGCAGTCGCCGGCGCTGGCCACCGCTGAGCGATTCGGCGCCGCCGGTCAGTTCGGTGCCGAGCCCGTCGGGCAGTTCGGCCACCCAGTCGGCCAAACCCACCTCGGCGAGCGCCGCGTGCATCTCCTCGACGGTCACATCCCCGCGGGCGACGCGGAGGTTCTCCTCGAGCGACGTGGAGAAGATGTGCGCCTCCTCGGCGAAATAACATGTCGCCGAACGGATTGTCAGCTGCTGCCCGGCTTCGTCGGCGGCCGTTACCAACCCACCGCGGGCATCGAGCAGACCGGCCATCGTCAACAGCAGCGTCGATTTGCCGATACCACTGGGTCCGACGACGGCCATCCGTGCACCCGGCGTCAGCGTTGCGGTCACACCCGCCTCGGGGCCGAGCACGGCCGCATCCGACCACCCCCAGCGCAGAGCGTCGAGGCGCAGCGTCGCGGGCGCGGCGTGCACAGCGACGTCGTCGATCGCCGCATCCCCGACCGCCGAGTCCTCGCCGATCCGGCGTGCCCCGTCGACGAGTGCCATCACCCGTGCGGCGCTCTGCCGACTGCGCTCGAGTTGGATTCCCGCCTCGGTCAGCGGCGCCGTGGACTCGAAGGACGACAGCGGCAACAGGATCAACACGCCGAGCACCATCGGCGTCAGGAGGCCGGTGGTACTCGACACGCCGGCCAGCGAGCCGGAAACCCCCGAGGCGAGGCCGATCCCGATGACGCAGGCCGCGATCAGCGACGCCCCCAACGAGAGTGGGGTCGCCGCGGCGGCCAGGGCTTCGATGCGTTCGCCCCGGTCGGCAGCCCGGATCGCCTCGGCGTCGGCCTGCCGGGCGGTCGCCAGCACGCTGCGCCGCCGCCGGGAGACGACCAGCTCGGGCGCATGCCACAGGGCGGTGGTGGTCGCCTCGGCGACCGCGGTGTTCGCGCGGGCGGCGTCACCGAGCGCACGATCGGAGCCGCGGGCCGCCAGCCAGGGCGCGATCACCCCGGAGACGATCAGGGCGATCGCGAGGACCAGTGCCGCCCAGCCGGACACCAACGCCATGATCGCCACCGCGGCCGCCGAGGTCGTCAACCCGACGCCGATCGGAATGAACGCCCGGATGAGCGCATTGCCGATCTCGTCGACGTCATCTCCGGTGCGGGTCAACAGATCTCCGCGGCGCAGGGTCACCGAGTAGGCCGGCGATCCCGACGCCAACGCCACGTACAGCCGTTCGCGTGCGGTCGCCATCGCGCCGAGTGCGAGGTCATGGGTGGCCAGCCGCTCCAGGTACCGGAACAGTCCCCGCGAGATGCCCAGCGCGCGAACGGCGGTGATCGCGACCGACAGGTACAGCACCGGCGGCATCTGCCAGGCTCGGGTGATCAGCCACGCCGAGAGCGCAGCGAGCCCCAGCGCCGAGAGGGCACCGGCCACGCCGAGCATCAGCGACCACAGCACCGGCCGGGTGCGCAGACCGAGGAATCCCAACGCGCGGAGCAACGGATCGCGATGCCGCCCAGTGCTTGTTGAGACATCAGAGGTCTCAGCGAGATCAGCGGACACCGAGCACCTCCGGGAGTTCGACGACGTGGTCGGCGTTGGCGCGGGCCACATCGCGATGCGCGACGACGAGCACGGTGTCACCGGCGCGCGCCCGCGCGGCCAGCGCGGCGAGCACCGACTCCTCGCTCGCGGCGTCGAGGTGTGCGGTGGGCTCGTCGAGCAGCAGCAGCGGCGACGGTGAGGCCAGCACCCGGGTCAGCGCGAGTCGCTGCCGCTGTCCCGCGGACAGCCCGACGCCCCCGGTACCGAGCACGGTGTCGGCGCCGTCCGGCAACGAGGCCAGAACCTCGTCGAAACCCGTTGCGGCGCAGGCTCGGTGGAGCTGCGCCGGATCGAGTGCGCCGAAGAGGGCGAGGTTGTAGGCGACTGTGCCGGGCACCACGACCGGCTGCTGGGGCAGCCACGCGACCTGCTCGTGATAGGCGTCGGGTTCGAGTTCGGCCACCGGGATCGACCCGACGAGCACCGACCCCTCGTCGGGGGCGAGCAGTCCGAGGATGGCGGCGAACATCGTCGACTTGCCCGACCCGTTGGGTCCGGTGAACACCGTCAGCTCACCGGGATTCGCGGTCGCCGTGAGCTCGTAGGGCGCCCAGCCGTCCCGGCCGTGCACACCGACGTCGAGCAACCGGATCGGTTCTCCGGCAACGGTGCACGAGCGCGTCCGGCCGACACCCGCACCCGCGGAACCGGAGTCGATGAGATCGAGCACCTCGCCGGCAGCGGTCACCCCGTCGACCGAGTTGTGGAACTGCGCACCGACCTGCCGCAACGGCAGGTAGGCCTCGGGCGCCAGGATGAGTGCGAGAACACCTGCGTACAAGGTCATCTCGCCCGACACCAGACGCAAGCCGATACCGACGGCGACCAACGCCACACTGATGGTCGCGAGGAACTCCAGGACCCCACCGGACAGAAACGCCACCCGCAACGACGACATCGAACTGCGCCGGTGCGCCTGCCCGAGGTCGGCAACCTGCCGGGCGGGCGCGCGAGCGCGATTGAGTGCGCGCAGCGTCGGCAAACCGGTGACCAGGTCGAGCAGTTGAGCGCTGAGCCGGCTCATCGTCGCGAGCTTGCGCTCGGTGCGATCACGTGTCATCAGTCCGATGAGGATCATGAACAGCGGGATCAGCGGCAGCGTGATCACGATGATCACCGCCGACGGCCAGTCGGCGACGGCGATGACGGCCAGCACAGTCGGCGTGACCAGAACCGTCACGATCAGCGCCGGCACATATCCCGACAGATACGGGCCCAGCGCGCCCAGTCCCCGTAGCAGCACCGTCGTCGCGTGTTCGCGGCGCTGCACCAGCTCTCGCGGCGGCGTGCGGTCCGGGTCGGTCAGCACATCCAGGGCGCGGGCGCGCAGCTCGGCGATCGCGGTCGCCGAGGCCCGATGCGCGTACCGATCGTGGCCGAACGAGGTGAGCACGCGGACGGCGACCGCCGCCGCCAGCACCCACAGGTGCACCGACTGTGCGGCCAGGGAACGGCGCGCCGGCTCGGTCACCAACTCCGCGAGGACCGACGCCGTCATCATCGCGGTGACGATCACCGCGACCGTGGTGACCGCCGCCAGCAATGCGGTCACCAGCACATAGCGCCGGGTGGCGGGCGAATACCGCAGCAGGCGGGGATCGAGCGGCGGGCGGGCCCGCCGTGCGCGTCGAGAACCCCCGTCCGCGTCCGCTATTGCCATGCCTTCAACGACAGGCCGGTGGGTGCCGGGATCTGGCCAACGCTGATGCGCTTGCGGAAGACCCAGTAGGTCCACCCCTGATAGGCGATGACGATGGGCGTCATGATCAGCGCGGCGATCGTCATCACGGTCAGCGTGTAATGACTCGACGCGGTGTTGGCGACGGTCAGGTTGTAGGCCGAATCAGTGGTCGACGGAAGCACATTCGGGAACAGCACCGAGAACAGCGTCGCCACGGTCCCGGCGATGGCGATCGAGGTCGCCAGGAAGGCGATGCCCTCGCGCTGCACCTGGGTCGCCGCCACCATCACCAGCGCGGCGACAGCGGCGATGAGCACCGGGATCCACGTCCAGCCGTTGCCGTAGGCGAACTGCGTCCACAGCAGGAACGCCGCGGCCACGACCAGCGTCGGAATGGCCAGCAGCTTGGCGTATCTCATCGCGTCCTGCTGCAGCACGCCGCTGGTCTTGAGTCCGAGGAAGACCGCACCGTGGGTCAGGAACGCGAGCAGCGTGGTGACACCGCCGAGTAGCGCATAGGGATTGAGCAGGTTGAAGAATCCGCCGGTGTACTGGTGCGCGGCGTCGATCGGCAGACCGCGGACGACGTTGGCGAAGGCCACGCCCCACAGCAATGCGGGAATCCACGATCCCAGGCCGATGCCGACGTCGCACCACATCCGCCAGCGCGGGTCGTTGATCTTGCCCCGCCATTCGATGGCCACGACCCGGGTGATCAGTCCGATCAAGATCAGGAACAGCGGCAGGTAGAACGCGGTGAACATCGTTGCATACCAACCACCGAACGCCGCGAACAGCGCACCGCCGGCGGTCAGCAGCCACACCTCGTTGCCGTCCCACACCGGGCCGATGGTGTTGAGCAGCGCACGCCTGCGCTTGTCCGGGTCGGCGGCATCGTCGTCGGCCGCGACCTTCTCGTCGCCACCGGTGTGGCTCGCGCCGAGGAACGGCATCAGCATGCCGACACCGAAGTCGAAGCCCTCGAGAACGAAGTATCCGATGAACAGGACCGCGACGACGATGAACCAGAAGTTTTCGAGTGACATCTGTCCCGCTCCTCAGTACGCGAACGAAAGCTGTTTGGGCTCATCGGAATAGGAGTCGTCGGACTCCACCTCCGGAGCGATGTGGTCATATGCCGCGGGACCCTCGATGGCGTAACGCCGTTGCAGGAGGAACCACACCACACCCAGTCCGCCGTAGAGCAGCGTGAAGCCGATCATGGTGACCCACAGGATCGGTGGCGTGTGGTTGGAGACGCCGTCGGCCACGAGCATGTGTATGCGCAACGGGTCGAGGTTGTTCTCCCAGTTGGGTGCGACCACCCACGGCTGGCGGCCCATCTCGGTGAAGATCCAGCCGGAAGCGTTGGCCAGGAACGGGGTCGGGATCATCCAGAGGGCCAACAGGCCCAGGCGTCTGGATTCGACCACCTTCTTTCGCCGGGTGAACCACAGTCCACCGAAGGCCACGACGACCGATCCGAGCGCCCAGGTGATCATCGCGCGGAATCCCCAGTAGGTGACGAACAGATTGGGGGCGAAGTTCTGGCCGGGCATGTTCAGCGCTTCCTGATATTGCGTCTGCAACTGATTCACGCCCTGCAAAGTTTCACCGAAGCGATGCGTGGCCAGGAAGGACAGCATGCCCGGGATCTCGATGACGTGGTCGATGTCGGCACAATTGTTCTGCCGCCCGATCGAGAGCACCGAGAAACCGGCATTCTCCTGGGTGTTGCACAGCGATTCCGCCGACGCCATCTTCATCGGCTGCTGTTTGAACATGATCTGCGCCTGGAAGTCCCCGGTGATGAACAACAGCACGCCGGCGACGATGGCCACCCAGCACGCGAACCGGGTCACCGGACGCCACAGGCGATGGGCGTCGCGCTCGAGATCCTCTGGGGTGGCATCGATCTGGCTCGGCGAGGTGGTCTTGGGCATCCCCCTCGTGTCGCCGGTGTCGATGGCCACGCGCAACTTCTTGGCGCGCCACATGTTTCGCGACATCCACCAGATACCGATGCCCCCGACGAAGGTGGCCGCGGTCAGCCATGCACCGGCGATCACGTGCGGGAACGCGGCGAGGGTCGTGTTGTTGGTGATGACCGCCCAGAAGTTGTTCATGGCCGGGCGGTTACGCGTTTCATCCCAGGCCACACCCACCGGGTGCTGCATCCACGAGTTCGCGGCGATGATGAAGTACGCCGATGCGGTCACGCCGATCGCGACCAGCCAGATGGTGGCCAGGTGCACCCGACGCGGCAGACGCGACCAGCCGAAGATCCACAGACCGAGGAAGGTCGACTCGAGGAAGAAGGCGATCAGTCCCTCGAGGGCCAGCGGCGCGCCGAACACATCGGCGACGTATCGGCTGTATTCGCTCCAGTTCATTCCGAATTGGAACTCCTGAACGATACCGGTGGCCACACCGAGGGCGAAATTGATCAGGAATAGCTTCCCGAAGAATTTCGTGGCTCGTAACCACTGCTCGTTTCCGGTCTTGTGCCAGACCGTCTGCATGATCGCCACCATCGGCGCGAGACCGATGGTCAACGGGACGAACAAGAAGTGATAAACGGTCGTGATACCGAATTGCCATCGTGACAAATCCAGAGCGTTCAACGTCGCCTCGAATCGCATGGTCGCGTCTCGGGCTGCGAGACGCGGGACGAAAGTTGGCTACTACACCACGTAGTAACCGTACCGGTGACGCTACGCCTGGCCACTCACGCGAACAAGCGCCAAAAGTCCCGTCACCTGGGTTCATTTGTGGGCTGGATCTCGCTGGTGTCCGCGGGGAGAGCCCGCAGACACCAGCCATTATCGGTCAGCAGAAATGGCGCGGTCGACCAAATCGATAAAATCCTGGCAAACTTCCGTCACAGGCAGGGGGTGACCGTTGAGCGCGGTCACCCGCGCGGCGAGGGTGACGCTGCTGATCAGCCACACCGAATCGGCCTCGAGCAGATCGGCCGGACGCAGTACCCGGGTCTCGGTCTGCCAGCCTTCTTCGGCCGCCAACGCGAACGTCGCCACCTGGGTGGTGCCGGGCAGGATGCCGATTTCGGCCGGCGGGGTGACGAGTGTCTTCCCCATCACAGCAACGACCGTCGAGCGCGGACCCTCCAGAATCGCACCCTCGCTGCTGACGTAGATCACATCGTCGTAGCCGTTGTCGGCGGCATGACGCAGCGCAGCCATGTTGGTCGCATAGCTGAGGGTCTTGGCACCGAGCAACTGCCACGGGGCGGCGTCGGCGACATCGATCGAGTAGCCGCGGTCCAGGGTGATCACCGAGACCCCGTTCGCCCGGACCGCTACGACCCGCTCGGCGACCGGACCAACCGTCAGGTACGCCGTCGGCGCCCCGGACTCGGCACCCGCGCCTGCCGGATGAGCTTCCCGCCCACGCGAATAGACAAGGCGTAGAAGACCTTCGGCGAACTCACCGTTGCGGTCGACCCACGTGCGCGTCGCCACCTCGATCGCCGAACGCCACTTCTCGGCATCCGGCTCGGGCAGATCGAGCATCTCCGCGGAGCGGGCCAGACGCTGCAGATGAAGGGTGACGCACCGCGCCCATCCGTCGCGGATCAGCAGCGTCTCGAAGATCCCGTCGCCCCGCACCGCGGCCAGATCGTCGGCATGCAGGAACGGGACCTCGGGATCGAGGACGGTTCCATCGAGGGACACCAGGATGGACTGCGACACTGCGGGCTGGGACTTGTCGGGCTGGGACATGCCGCCACCCTATCGACCCGCCGCGTAGACTCGACTCGTGAGCCGCTCACCCATCCTGACCAGGTATTCCAGCCAGGGCGCGGTCGCCGCTCCCGAGACTCCCACCACTCCGCAGGGCACTGGAGTCGCCTGGCATTACGGCGATCCCCTCGGTGAGCAGCGGGCGGCGGTCCGCGGCGCGGCCATCGTCGACCGCACCGACCGTGCGGTCCTCGAACTCCCCGGCCCCGAACGCCTCACCTGGCTGAACACGATCTGCTCGCAGCAGGTGAGCGACCTCGGTGACCGGTCGAGTGCCGAGGCGCTGTCCCTCGACGCCAACGGCCGAGTCGAGGACCATTTCGTGCTCACCGACGTCGACGAGGTCATCTGGATCGACACCGAGGCCGCACGCGGCGAGGCCCTGCTGACGTTCCTCACCAGGATGGTCTTCTGGGCCAAGGTGCAACCCGCGGCGCGTGCCGACGTCAAGGTCCTCACCCTCATCGGCCCCGACGCGGTGCGCGGACCGATCGCCGATCTCCTCGAGATCGACCCCGACGCCGCGCCCTACCAGGCCGGCGACCTGCCCGAATCCCATCACGAGGACGAGCCGCTCGGCTTCTGGCGGATGATGCCGCCCCTGTCGGAGGGACCGCACACCGACACCTCGCTGCCGATGGTCGACCTCGTCGTACCGGAGTTCCTGCTGCTGCGCTGGTGGGAGCAGCTCACCGAGGCCGGCGCACGGATGGCCGGCAGCTGGGCCTTCGACGCCCTGCGTGTCGCCGCCCGGCGTCCCCGCCTCGGCGTCGACACCGACGAACGCACCATCCCCCACGAGGCGAGATGGATCGGCGGTCCGGAGCGTTTCGGCGCCGTCCACCTCGACAAGGGCTGTTACCGCGGTCAGGAGACCGTCGCTCGCGTGCACAATCTCGGTAAGCCGCCGCGGCAACTCGTGCTGCTGCATCTCGACGGCAGTTCCGATCACCGTCCGCCGCCCGGAACCCCGATCACCGCGGGAGGGCGCACCGTCGGCCGCCTCGGCACCGCCGTCGACCACTTCGACCTCGGCCCCATCGCCCTCGGACTGCTCAAGCGCGGCATCGGCCCCGACGTCGAGTTACTCGTGAATGGCGACGCCGACGAACCCCCGATGGCCGCCCGCGTCGATCCCGACTCCGTGGACGCCGACGACCGGGTCCAGGCGGGCCGGGCGGCCGTCGAACGCCTCCGCGGACGGGCATGACGGTGACCCCGCCCGAGCCGGCACACCAGGGTCAGCCGGACGGGCGCGTCCTGGCGGTCTGCGCGGTCCACGCCGACGTCGACCTCGGCCGGGCGGGCATCAGCGCCATCGACAAGCGCCCCCACGACGGGCGGGTGCAGGTCGGCGAGCTCGGCCTGTTGAACGACCACGTCCGTGACACGAAACACCATGGGGGCCACGACCAGGCCGTCTACGCCTACGACGACCGCGAGGCGCGCCGCTGGGCCGACGAGCTCGGTCGCGACCTGCCCTACGGCTGGTTCGGGGAGAACCTGCGCGTCGACGGCCTGCCCGTCACCGATGCGCTCGTCGGCGAACGCTGGTGGGTCGGGCCACCGGAGGATCCCTCGACCGGCGTCCTGCTGGAGACCACCATCCCCCGGACCCCGTGCCGGACCTTCGCCGTGTGGGCGGGCGAGCCCCGGTGGGTCAAACGGTTCATGCAGCAGGGTGACGTCGGCACCTACCTGCGGGTTCTCACGCCCGGAAGCATCGGGGCCGGCGACGAGATCCGCGTCGTCGCCCGCCCGGACCACGGAGTCACCGTCCGCGATCTGCTGACCGGCACCGACGCCGAGCCCCTACAGACCCTGCTGGCCGCCGACGACCTACCCGCGAAGGTTCGTCGCGAGGCGAGCCGACATCTCGCCCGCGTCGCGAAGGTCTGACGGCCACCGGCCCGAGCACACCGGGAAGGCCCCGGGCAACACCCCATCGCAGCTGGTCGGCGTGCCATTGCCGGGGCAATCCGCGTAATCGCGAAACGCGCGCTAAACTGGTGCCCACGAGATACTCAACTACCGAGAGAACGGGGCCGCCACCAGTTTGGCCGCCCCGTCATTGTGCGAGGGGGTCCCATATGGGCCGCGGCCGGGCTAAAGCAAAGCAGACGAAGGTTGCTCGTCAGCTGAAGTACTCCACTCCCCACACCGACTTCGACAGCTTGCAGCGCGAGTTGTCGGGTTCGGCGGATTCGGCAGACCGCCCGGATCCGGTGGACGAGTGGCTTGAAGAGGACGAGTGGCGTCGCGCCTGAGCGCGACCGCCCTCATTTCGCTCACCCCTTGACGCCGACCGCCCCGGCGTCGTCGTCACGGTAGCGCCACCACAGGCGATCACCGGTTCGTTCATCGAACGCAAGTCTCGAGTGCGTTCGGCGAACGGACCGGTGATCGTTGGTTTCTCAGCGTCTCCCCGGGCGGTTACTTGTAGTAGCGCTTGTCAGAAGCGTGGGTGATCGCCGACGAGGTTCACGCGCCCCGATCCACCCTTGGCCTCGGGATTGCGCTTGATGGTGCCGAGCACCCAGTTGTCGACGTGGCGCGCGGTCAGTACCGCCTGGGCACGATCGGTGTCCTCGGGCGCCACCACGGCCACCATGCCGACACCCATGTTGAAGGTGCGTTCCATCTCGGCCTGCTCGACGCGACCGCGCTGGGCGATCATGGCGAAAATCGGTGCGGGAGTCCAGGTATTGCGTTCGAGTTCGGCCACGAGCCCCGACGGGATGACCCGGGCCAGGTTCTCGGCGAGCCCGCCACCGGTGATGTGGGCGAACGTCCGAACATCGGCCTCGGCCGCCAGCGCGAGGCAATCGCGTGCGTAGATGCGTGTCGGTTCGAGGAGTTCCTCACCGAGGGTGCGACCGAATTCCTCGACATCGCCTCCGAGATCCATGTGGCCCCAATCGAGAAGGACCTTGCGCGCCAGCGAATATCCGTTGGAGTGCAGGCCCGAGGAACCCAGTGCGATCACCGAGTCGCCGGCGCGGACCCGATCCGGCGAGAGCACCTGGTCGGCCTCGACGACGCCCACCGCGGTCGCCGAGAGGTCGTAGTGGTCGTCGCGCATGAGACCGGGATGTTCGGCGGTCTCGCCACCGAGCAGTGCGCAGCCGGCGATCACGCAGCCGTCGGCGATGCCGGCGACGATCTCGGCGACCGTCTCCGGGACCACCTTGCCGATGGCGATGTAGTCCTGCAGGAACAGCGGTTCGGCGCCGCACACCACGAGGTCGTCGACGCACATGGCCACCAGGTCCTGGCCGACGGTGTCGTGTTTGCCGATCGCTTGCGCGACGGCGAGTTTGGTGCCGACGCCGTCGCTCGCCGCGGCGAGTACCGGCTCGCGGTAGTTGCCCTTGAGGGCGAACAGTCCGGAGAATCCACCGAGGCCGCCGAGAACCTCCGGGCGGGTGGCGCGTTTGGCGTGCGGCCCGATCAGCTCGACAGCGCGATCACCGGCGTCGATGTCGACCCCGGCCCCCGCGTACGACAGGCCGCCAGAAGGAAGATCCGCGGAAGGTGAAGTGGACTTCTCGTCAGCCGCATCCTGTTCGCTCACGGGAGACACGCTACCCGAGTGCTTCAGGGCCGCATCACGGCGCTGACGTTGTCATTGGGAGCGGTCAATGGGTCGATCCGGGCGTCGTCGGCGGCGTTGGCGAGCATCTGCTCGAGCACCGCCTTGCCCAGCGACGACTCCTTGGGCAGTTCGATCGGATAGTTGCCGTCGAAGCATGCCGCACACAGCGCCGACGGCTCCTGATGCGTCGCCGCGATCATCTCCTCGGTACTGATGTAGCCGAGCGAATCGGCGCCGATCGCCTGCCGGACGCCCTCGACCATGTGCTCCTCGGACTCCATGCCGTTGGCGATCAGTTCGGCGGGCGAGGCGAAATCGATGCCGTAGAAACAGGGCCAGCGCACCGGACTCGACGCGATACGGACGTGCACCTCGGCCGCACCCGCCTCCCGCAGCATCCGGATCAATGCGCGTTGGGTGTTGCCACGCACGATCGAATCATCAACGACAACAAGACGTTTGCCGCGGATGACCTCTTTGAGCGGGTTCAGCTTGAGACGGATACCGAGCTGACGAATGGTTTGCGACGGCTGGATGAAGGTACGGCCGACGTAGGCGTTCTTCATCAGCCCCTGCCCGTAGGGAATCCCCGACTCCTGGGCGAACCCGACGGCCGCAGGCGTACCCGACTCGGGTACCGGGATCACCAGGTCGCCGACCGCCGGGAACTCGCGGGCCAGCCGCCGCCCGATGTCGACACGCGTGGAATGCACCGAACGGCCGTGGATGACGCTGTCCGGGCGGGCGAGATAGACGTACTCGAAGACGCAGCCGCGTGGCGTCGGCTCGGCGAAACGGGAACTGCGCACGCCGTCGGCGTCGATGGCGAGCAGCTCACCGGGTTCGATGTCACGCACGAACGACGCACCGACGATGTCGAGGGCCGCGGTCTCCGAGGCGACGACCCACCCCCGGTCGAGACGGCCCAGGCACAGCGGGCGGACACCGTGCGGGTCGCGCGCCGCGTACAAGGTGTGCTCATCCATGAAGGTCAGGCAGAAGGCACCGCGCAGGGTGGGGAGCAACTCCATGGCCGCCTGCTCGATGCTGCTGTCGGCGGCACCATGGGCCAGCAGCGCGCCGACGACGTCGGAATCCGAGGTCGCCGCGGTGCTCTTGATGCCGACCTCACGCGCGCGCGCCGCGAGCTCCGCGGTGTTGACCAGATTGCCGTTGTGGCCCAGCGCAACCCCTGTCCCGGCGTCGGTGGTGCGGAAGATCGGCTGGGAGTTCTCCCAGGTGGTCGATCCGGTCGTCGAGTAGCGGCAATGGCCGATCGCGACGTGGCCGACCATCGATGCCAGCGTCTGCTCGTCGAACACCTGGCTGACGAGTCCGAGATCTTTGAAGACCAGCACCTGCGAGCCGTCGCCGACCGCGATCCCGGCGGCCTCCTGACCACGGTGCTGCAGGGCGTAGAGGCCGTAGTACGAGAGCTTCGCGACGTCCTCACCCGGAGCCCAGACACCAAAAACGCCGCACTCCTCGCGCGGCTCGTTCTCGGGTTCGTCGATCGGTCGGCTCGAGGGACATGCCCGCGACGTGGGGGCCAGGAGGTTCCGGCCGGCTATCGACTCTTCGGTCATCGACGATCTCCCTGGGGCTGGGCTCTGGTCTGCACATCCGGACGCGGACACGACGGCCGGATGAGATGTCGGGTCACGATGGTGATCCGATCACGGGCGAGACCGGCCGTGCGGAAGCCAACGCGGCAATGGGCTGGAGACCCTCCGGAGTCTACCGATCGGTACTGCCCCGATGCCAACCGTGCAGCGACGACGCGCCCGACGATATTCCTCCGGGGTGAGCAGGGTCATAGGTCGGGGCGGGGCACCGGCACCAGGGGCAGCCACTGCGCGACCTCGCCCGCGCGGGACCCCGACGCCGTGACCGCACCGGACTCGACGGCATCGGCGAATCGCGCATCCCCCACGACCAGGCTCAACCAGGTGCGCGGGTCGGTCTCCACGACGTTCGGCGGAGTCCCCCGCGTGTGCCGCGGACCCTCGATGCATTGGACGGCCACGTACGGTGGCACTCGGACCTCGACGGAGTTCCCCGGTGCGATGTCCTCCAGCGTGCGCGCGGTCAGCCGGACCGCGGCCGCGAGCGTGGGCCGTGCAGGCGCGGGCAGTTGCTCATCGCGCAACCACTCGACGACAGCGAGTACCGCTGCGCGGGTGTCGGTGGGATCGATGGGTTTTCGGGCGGGCACGCCGCCCATGATGCCTCGCCGTCGATTCACGCCGCCTCGCGGCGGGATCGTTCGGGCACGCGGCCGGGCAGTCAGGACCCATTCCGGTAACGCTCCGGACGAACCCGACGACATCATCAGTACCATTTGTCACACTAACAACGTCAGTAACACGAGCACCACGATCTGGAGTCACCGAATGCCATTGCCGTACGGCCGCAGCCCCCACCGACGCCTCGGCATCCGAACCGTGCTGACCGCGGCGGCCACAGCCGTCGCCCTTCTCGGCGGACTCGCTCAGGCCGGCGGGGCGCAGGCGGCCGACGGATATCCCTACGTGAACCTCGGTGACAGCTACAGCGCAGGCGCATCGGTGTTCCCCCAGGCCACGAGTGCGGCCACCTTCTGCTCGAACTCGAGCGTCAACTACTCCCACCTCGTCGCCAAGCGACGTGGGATGAATGTCGCCGACGTCAGCTGCGCCGGCGCGACGACCGCCGACCTGACCCAGTCGCAGTACCGGTGGCAGGGACCGCAGATCAACGCGTTGGGACCGGCGACCCACTTGATCACCCTGACGATCGGCGCGAACAACAACGGGCTGTTCAGCGACTCGACGTCGGCCTGCCAGCAGGCCTGGCTGTCCGCGCCGCTGTCGGCCGCCCCGTGCCGCGATGCATTCGGCACCTCGTTGGTCGACAAGATCAACACCTCGACCTACCCCGACCTGGTGAATGCGTTGCGCCACATCGACCGCGCCGCCCCGAACGCCCGTGTCGTGCTCGCCGGATATCCGCAGATCTTCCCGGCCGTGGGATCCCCGGTCTGCTCGGCTGCGCTGCTCACCACGCCCGCCGACACCGAATACCTGCACCAGGCCTTCGCCGCCCTCAACGACGCCTTGCGCCGTGCCGCGGCGACGACGCATGCGACCTTCGTCGATATGACGAAGGCGTCCGCAGGCCACGATGCCTGCGCGGGTGATCGGCGCTGGGTCGAGCCGACGCTGGGTGCGGTCAACTTCCCGTCCATGCACGCCAACGCGCGCGGCCAGCAGGCGATGGCCGATCAGGTCGTGGCCGCCCTGCGTTGAGTGCCCTGCGCTGATCGCGCCCGCAACCCGGACGGACCGGGCAGGATTGAGCAATGGGCACCGACGTCAGCACCCAGCAGTTCTCCGGCGCCGACCGGGTGCGTTTTCGCAAGCAGGTCAGCCGGGGCACCGAGGCGATCGCCCGGATGCTCGCCGACGGCTTGTTCACCGACCACGGCGCTCCGCCCGAGCCGTTGCTCGGCATGGAGGTCGAGCTCAATCTCGTCGACGACGAGATGAACCCGGCCATGGCCAACGCCGAGGTGCTCGACGCCATCGCCGACCCCGACTATCAGACCGAACTCGGCCAGTTCAACATCGAGATCAACGTCTCGCCGCGGCCTTTCGTCGACAACGACACGATGTCTCTCGAACAACGGCTGCGCACCTCGCTCAATCGCGCCGAGCAACAGGCCACCCGCGTCGGTACGCACCTCGTCATGATCGGCACGCTGCCCACCCTGCGGACCGAGCACTTCGCACATCAATGGATCTCGGCGAATCCGCGTTACGACCTGCTGAACCAACAGATCTTTGCCGCCCGCGGTGAGGACATCGAGATCGACATCGCCGGGGTCCCGCTCGGCGAGCATCACGTCAGCGAAAGACTGCACACCTCAACCGATTCCATCCTGCCCGAGGCCGCGTGTACGTCCCTGCAACTCCATCTTCGGGTGGCACCGGAGGATTTCGCCGCGCATTGGAATGCCGCGCAGGCGATCGCCGGGGTGCAGGTCGCGCTGGCCGGCAACGCCCCGTTCCTGGCAGGGACAGCGCTGTGGCACGAGAGTCGCATCCCCGTCTTCGAGCAGGCGACCGACACCCGGCCGCTGGAACTGAAGAACCAGGGCGTGCGACCGCGAGTGTGGTTCGGGGAGCGATGGATCAACACGATCTTCGACCTGTTCGAGGAGAACACCCGCTATTTTCCTGCGCTGCTACCGGTGTCGACGGACGTCGATCCGCTCGCCGAACTCGACGCGGGGCGCATCCCTGCGCTCGAGGAACTGCGTCTGCACAACGGCACCGTGTACCGCTGGAACCGGCCGGTCTACGACGTCGTCGACGGGCAGGCCCATTTGCGGGTGGAGAACCGTGTGCTGCCCGCCGGGCCGACCGTCGTCGACACCATGGCCAACGCCGCGTTCTACTACGGGGTGGTCCGCGGTCTCGTGGAGGCCGACCGGCCGCTGTGGTCGCAGATGTCGTTCAATGCCGCTGCCGAGAATCTGCATGCCGGCGCCCGCGGAGGCCTTGAGTCGCAACTGTATTGGCCCGACGTGGGCTGGGTGCGCCCCGACGAGCTCACCCTCCGTCGACTACTCCCCCTCGCCGACGACGGCCTCCGCGCATTCGGAGTCTCCTCCAAAGCGCGTGCCCGCTACCTGTCGGTCATCGAAGGCCGCTGCGTCACAAGACAAACCGGCTCGGTATGGCAGCGTCGGGCAGTCGCCGCACGCGAGCAGGCCGGCGAGGACCGCACCACCGCCCTCCGCGGAATGCTGGCCGACTACGTCACCCACATGCACGAGGGCGAGCCGGTGCACTCCTGGACCCTATGAGCGTCGGCTGACCGGGTCTCGAGGCCGTTCTTTTCGGTGGTCGAGCAGCCCGTCGGATCTTTCGTCCCGGTGGTCGATCAGCCCGTCGGATCTTTCGTCCCAATGGTCGAGGTGCCAAGGAGCGTTAGTGGCGTTCCCTTTCTCC
>NZ_JARJDD010000089.1:0-338 GCF_029269935.1 Gordonia sp. N1V | reverse complement strand
CCGACACACGCAACAAGCCGATCATGGCGTCGGTGATCGACCCGAACCCGTACTCGCGGGCGAGGTGCCGGTCGGAGAATTCGACGATCTGCCGATCACCTTGGACGGTGACCCGGGTGATCAACTGTTCGGTGGATTGGGCGACGGTGACCAGGTCGTCGTTGGACAGCCCAGTCAAATCATCCGACGCCAGCGCATCAACCAAGCGGTGAGCGAGGGCGAGTTTCTGGGCGGTCGACAACCCCGACACGTCCGGCAGTGCGGTATCGACCATGATTGTCACCCCCCCGGCGATAGCGAACACGTGTTTGTGTGTTGTTGTGTTCGAGTGTATGCCG
>NZ_JARJDD010000088.1:0-342 GCF_029269935.1 Gordonia sp. N1V | reverse complement strand
GCGGTCAACACATAAATGTTGTCGAACACCCGGAACGCGTCCAGAGTACGGAACAACAACGCCACCAGGATCGCCGGTTTCATCAACGGCAAAATGATCCGCCACAACCGCGTCCACGCCCCCGCCCCATCCACCTGGGCGGCCTTCAACAAATCATCGGGCACCAACGCCAAACCAGCCAGCAACAACAACGCCATGAACGGGGTCGTCTTCCACACCTCGGCCAACACGATGATCGCCAACGACGGCCACTGCTGAGTCAACGGGGCACTCCCATCCGGCAACAAATTCGCCAGATACCCCGTCCCCGGCGTCCACGCGTAATACCAGGAGAACGCCGCC
>NZ_JARJDD010000087.1:0-344 GCF_029269935.1 Gordonia sp. N1V | reverse complement strand
CGGCATACACTCGAACACAACAACACACAAACACGTGTTCGCTATCGCCGGGGGGTGACACTCATGGTCGACACCGCGTTACCAGACGACGCACTGCCCGACGTGTCGGGGTTGTCGACCGCGCAGAAACTCGCCCTCGCCCACCGTGTGGTTGATTCGCTGGCGTCGGATGATTTGACCGGGCTGTCCAACGACGACCTGGTCACCGTCGCTCAGTCCACCGAACGGTTGATCACCCGCGTCACCGTCCAAGGTGATCGGCAGATCGTCGAATTCTCCGACCGGCATTTGGCCCGCGAGTACGGGTTCGGGTCGATCACCGACGCCATGATCGGCCTGTTGCG
>NZ_JARJDD010000086.1:0-347 GCF_029269935.1 Gordonia sp. N1V | reverse complement strand
CGGCTGCCAGGACCGCGCGCGCTTCATGTTTGCGGGACTCGCGGAGCAGGTCCGGACCGGTCTCGGTGAGCTCATCGCGCGACATGGCTGCGATCGCGGCAGCGTCGGCATCCGGATCGGTGAACGTCAACGTCGTCGACACCAGGTACCTCCCCTCCCGCGATCGGTGATCGAACCTATGGGCACAAGTGTACGAAGAGGTACCGACAAAACCGGTCCGACGAACGCCAGGCCGGAGAAATCTGTGGACAACTATTTTCCACTCATCGACTGGGCGCTCGATTTCATCGATCGGGTAGTGGATGTGGTTGCGATGCTTGTCATCTCGCCGGGTCTCGAGGCTCGCC
>NZ_JARJDD010000085.1:0-359 GCF_029269935.1 Gordonia sp. N1V | reverse complement strand
TGTTGATCTCGGCGGGGGTGAAGCCGGCGAAGTAGTGCGACAGCAGTTTCCGCAGATACTCGCAGCGTTGGACGGTGTCCAAAGGTTCGGGGCATCGGGTGTCGATGTGCGCCAGTCCGCGGACGATGGCGTCGGTGTGTTCTGACGAGATGGACCCGTCCGCGGCGTGCGCCAACAACAGATCCACATCGGTGGTGGCGGCGATCCGCACGTACCGACCTGCGACGGCGGGTGCGAAGCCCATGCTGATCAACAGTTCTCGGAGTCGGGTGGCTTTATGGTCGGCCACGCCCAGTCGGTCCAGTTCACCGGTGAGGGTGGTCGCGTGATGATCAACCAGGTTCCGCAACAACAGGACT
>NZ_JARJDD010000084.1:0-362 GCF_029269935.1 Gordonia sp. N1V | reverse complement strand
GGGGAGGGGCCCATGATCGACACCACCACAACTCTCGACGTCAAAGATGTTGACGCCGAGGCAGTCTTCGCCACCATCGTCGCCCAACTCAGCGACCTGCAATGGAATCCCGAGATGACCGGACCCCAAGCCTTTCGGTGCGATGAAACAAGTCCTACTGTTGCGCAATCTGGTCGATCACCACGCCACATCACTTACCGGTGAGATGGATCGGCTGGGCGTGGCCGATCACAAGACCACCCGGCTGCGGGAGTTGTTGATCAGCATGGGTTTCGCACCCGCCGTCGCTTCGCGATATGTGCGGGTCGCCGCCACCACCGATGTGGATCTGCTGCTCGCGCACGCGGCGGACGGGTCCATCT
>NZ_JARJDD010000083.1:0-380 GCF_029269935.1 Gordonia sp. N1V | reverse complement strand
GCGAGCCGCGTGCGGCGAGCCTCGAGACCGCTTGCGCCGGTGCTGGTTCGGCTCGGCGGGTGGTGCGGATACTCATCGGCGAGAGGGGTCTCGAGGCCTCGACCATCAGAACGGATAAATGGCCGTTTCCTGACCGATGTTCGACCGTTCCTCCCCGGTGGTCGAGGGTTTCCGCCATCCGACGCTCGCCCCTTCCCCTCGATGGTCGAGGTGCGAGCCGCGTGCGGCGAGCCTCGAGACCCGGCGAGATGAGAGGTATCGCAACCACATCGACGCGCAGTCGACGCGCCCTAAAGAAGTTGTCCACAGATTTTGTCGCACCGACCGCTGCCGCGCCGGTTTTGTCGGTACCCCTTCGTACACTTGTTCTCATCAAGTCC
>NZ_JARJDD010000082.1:0-381 GCF_029269935.1 Gordonia sp. N1V | reverse complement strand
TCGGTGCGATGAAACAAGTCCTACTGTTGCGCAATCTGGTCGATCACCACGCCACCACCCTCACCGGCGAACTGGACCGGCTGGGCGTCGCCGACCACAAGACCACCCGACTGCGAGAACTGTTGATCAGCATGGGCTTCGCACCGGCCGTCGCAGGTCGGTACGTGCGGTTCGCCAGCACCACCGATATGGATCTGTTGATGGCGCACGCCGCCGACGGGTCCATCTCGTCCGAACGCACCGACGCCATCGTCCGCGGACTGGCGCACATCGACACCCGATCCCCCGAACCACTCGACACCGTCCAACGGTGTGAGTTCTTACGGAAACTGCTGTCGCACTATTTCGCCGGTTTCACTCCAGCCGAGATCAACCTCTACG
>NZ_JARJDD010000081.1:0-381 GCF_029269935.1 Gordonia sp. N1V | reverse complement strand
CCATGATGATGTCCCATCCGTGGTGGTGCACATCATCATGACAACTGCTGCAGAGTAGACAACCGTTGTCGAGGTCGGTGGGACCACCCTCACTCCAGTGCCGCACGTGGTGTCCTTGGCAGCGTCCGGCATGGGCACCGCATTTGATGCACCCACGATCCCGCACCAACAACGCTTTCCGTTGCCCGGGAGTGAACAGCCGTTCTTTGAGTCCGACGTCGAGGGGTACGCCGTCGGTGTTGAGGATGATCTTGGTGATGGTGGTGTCACACGACAACATTTTCGCGGTCGCTTCGGTGATGGCACCCATATTCTGCAGGTCCCCGCCGAGCGCGGGGTTGTCCGCCGACCAGGTCCACAACAGTCCGTTGGTCGGTTTCG
>NZ_JARJDD010000080.1:0-401 GCF_029269935.1 Gordonia sp. N1V | reverse complement strand
GCCGAGTGCCGGGTTGTCCGCCGACCAGGTCCACAACAACCCGTTGGTCGGTTTCGCTGAGAAGGTGGTGTCGGCCAAGCCTTGTGCCGCCAACTCCACGATGGTTTCGAACGCAGCGGCGCGGATCTGCTCGGGCGTTCGGGGAGCGGTCGGGTTGGGGTGTTGGCGCCGACAGCGCTTCCATCAGAGTTCTGGTCTTCTCCCCGGCGATGATGTCGGGGTTCGCCGAGATCTCCAGTCGTCCGTCGTCGGTGATGTGGTCGGTGTAGCTGTTGATCGTCTTGTCTTCGGCGGCCGGTGACCCGCCCGGTGTTTCGGCCGCCAGCTCGTTCCCCAGCTGCTGCGAGTAGAGGTTGATCTCGGCGGGGGTGAATCCGGCGAAGTAGTGCGACAAGAGTTTC